>JALVVQ010000270.1 GCA_027023325.1 Campylobacteraceae bacterium
AAGCCAACCCACCCCAAAACAACAAAAAAAGGAGCCAAAACAGTGCTAAAATACATCGCAACACTACTCCTTGGCTCCTCGCTACTCCTAGCCAACCCCTGCACCCTAGACCTCACCCCAAACACAGCAGATATCCTCTGCGAAGAGGGAACCCTCAATCTCTCCATAACATATGATCAAGGCACCCACGCCAAAGGCAAGCCCACTAAGATAAGTGACACAAGCGGAAGCCTGGCATTTGGCTATGATGCCAAAGGCAACATAGCCAGTAAGACACAAGTCATCGCTGGAAATTTCACAAACAACTTGCCACCTCGAGCTTGGGTTGGGGAAGCTTAGGTCAATTGGCTCAAATAACTCTGTGTATACACCTATTGTTGGAGGTGTCCTTATCCCTGCCCCAAAAGATAGCCTTGTTTTGGCAGATTTTGTATAAATGCTTTGTCTGTTTTTTCTCGCAGTCTTCGAATGAAGACGCGTACACTTTCGTCTGAAGCTTTTCCTTCCTTGCTTATCAGTGTCTTGATTTCTTCATTGCTGATGATGTGGTTGGGGGCTGCTATCAGGTAGGAGATCAAGTCTAGTTCCCTGAGTGTAAGCTTGACAATACGCCCTTCCTTAAGCAATTTTTTGTTCTCTTTGTCAAACTGGTAGGGTGCTATGAGTCTGCACGCATCTGTGGCGAATAGCTTTTTGCCCAGGGTGCAGAGATAGGAGAGTAGTTCGTCCGGGTCAAATGGTTTGATGAAGTATTTGGCGATACCTACATCGATGGCACCCAGAAGCTTCTCTTTGTCACTGTAGGCACTGAGTATCACAATGGGAAGATCCGGAGAGTCTGCATGAATCTTCTTTGCCATCATCAAGCCATCCATATGTGGCATGGTGATATCACTGATGATAATATCGGGTTGCATCTCTTTGGTTTTTTTCATACCCTCGATGCCATTTTTTGCAGTGCCATAGTACTTGAATTTATTACCAAGTGCCGAGATTAGCAGGCTAAGCAGACTCTCTTCATCTTCAACAAACAGGACAGTGAGATTTTTAAGCGATTTGTCACACGACATTTTTGAACTCCTTTTTAGGCAGAATAATAGTGAAGAGTGCGCTTCCCTCATGATTCTTTGCAGTGATACTGCCTCCCAGACTCTGCTGTATGATCATGCGGGACATAAACAGTCCAAGCCCTGTGCCTTGACTGGCATGCTTTGTACTGAAGTAGGGCTCGAAGATTTTCTCAAGCTTGTCCTCGTCAATCCCTTTGCCATTGTCTTGAACACTCAATAGAAGTTCTGTGTCGTTATCGGTAATCTGTACAGATATCTCCCTTGCCTCTTCATCTTTCTCCAGCAGTGCCTCTTTAGCATTTTGTAAAAGGTTGATAAATACTTGCGTAAGTTCATTGGAGACACCTGTAAGTGTGACCCCTTTTCCTAAAGAGGTGTGTAATGTGATCTTGGCTTTCTTGAGATCTTTTTGGATAAGCGCCAGTGCGTCATGAAAGCTCTCTGCTGGATCAAAAGGCTCAATGGCTTTGTTGGGATTAAAAAAATTTTGAAAATCTTCGATGGTTTGGGACATAGACTGGATAGTTTTTTTGGCATCTTTGTAGTAGTTGCTTGCCTGATTATTGTCAATATCCAAAGAATTTTTCAGACCAAAAAGAGAGAGATTTAACTCAGTCAGTGGCTGTCGCCACTGATGGGCGATATTGGCAATCATCTGCCCCAGACTTGCAAAACGAGACTGTGCGAAGAGGATTTTCTGCTTCTCTTCATTTTTCTGCACCTCATCCTGCACACGCTGTTCTAAGTGCCGGTTGAGTCTGTAGAGCTCTTGGGTCTGTTCTGCTACACGCTGTTCAAGTGTTTGGTTGAGTTGTGTAAGTTCGCGCTCTTTCTCCTCCAGTGCCAGCTTGAGCTTTGCCTCTTGTGTCACATCATAACGAATAGCGATAAACTCTTGGATCTCTCCGCGGTTATTGAGAATGGGGGTAATGGTGGTGTTGACATAAAATGTACTGCCGTCTTTGGCCATATTTTTGACCATTGCACTATAGGGAGTTTTTGATAGTATGGTGTGCCATAGAAGCGCAAAAGTACTGTTTGGAACATCTGGATGTCTTACGATATTGTGATCACTACCAATCAGTTCTTCTTGGCTGTATCCGGATATCTTACAAAACTCCTCATTGACAAAGGTAATAATGCCGTCAATATCAGTTTTGGAGACAATATTGGAATTTTCGATGGCTTCTCTGTATTGTTTAAACATGAAGGTATTATATCAGAAATGATATGCCTCCATGATTGATAGATGTCATCTGTGGGGTTTGGCAGAAGTTACTTTCTCTTCCATGTCTGGGTACGGTAAAACATGAGTATGTAGCCACGCACCTTGAGATTCTTTCCCTCTTCCCAAATCTCACAGGTGTACCATTTACCATTTTTAGGATCGAGGATTTTTCCTCCTTGCCATTTTCCATCCTTGAGTCGAAGACCGCTGAATACAGTCATACCTACGATAGGTTTATTGTGGAGTCTGCCTCTGCATGCAACACATTTGGTATGGGTAGGGTGATAGAGTTTGGTGATGGTTCCGGAGAGTTTGCCCCCGTGCTTACTGATCTTGATGATTGATTTCTTCTTGCCTGTTTTGTCATCATAGGTAGTCCAATTACCTGTAATACCGGCACCTACTGTGGTCGTCGCAAACAAACCGATAGCAAGTAGAGCCAAAAATAGCTTTTTCATAGGTGTTATCTCCTTGTTTTTATGGGTGTGCTGCAGCTATTATAGCTAAATTATTTTTTGACACTACTATAAAATATGGTACAATGCCAGCAAAAAAGGAAGCCTGTGTCTACACTTGAGACATTGATGGATACATTGAGGGAAAAAGATGTTTTTCTCACCGGAGGCGCAGGTGTGGGCAAGAGCTATCTGACCAATGAGGTGATCTCTGCGTATCGCAAGGCAGGCAAACAGGTGGTGGCGCTAGGCTCGACAGGGGTGAGTGCAGTCAATGTGCGAGGCTTTACGATCCATAGTTTCTTTGCCTTTGGGATCTCTGGTAACTTCGATGAGCTCAGCCAGAATGACAAGCGAAATAAGAAACGACTCACTGACCTCAAAAAGATTCTTAAAGTCACTGACTTAATCGTGATCGATGAGATTTCTATGGTTAGTACTGACTTGATGGATATGATTCTCTACAGGCTGGAAAATGATAGCTATAATGGACGGCTACTTTTGGTAGGGGACTTTTATCAGCTTCCTCCGATCGTCAAAGGAGGCAAGAGCGGGCTCTTTGGGGAGATGCTTTTTGCTTTTGAGAGTACTGCGTGGCAAAGAATTGATCCTGAGGTGATAGAACTCATAGAGATGAAGCGGACACAGGATGTGCATTTTACACATATTCTCTCAAAAGTCAGAGTAGGGGCCTGTGACACTGAAGTCGTTGACTATATGCTTGATCTATGCAATCATGAACAGGTTTACGAAACCGAGCCCACCTATCTGTTTGGGCGTAATGCAGAGGTAGAACGGATGAACCGTGAAAGCCTCAACCGTTTGGAAACAGAAGAGACTATACTGTTCGCAGAGCTGGAAAAGTTTGGGGCAGTGCATGAGAAGCGCATGGAAAGCTGGAAAAAGCTTCTCCCCGTATCGGAACAGTTGACACTCAAGGTGGGTGTACCGGTACTCTTCACCGTCAACAAGTGGGGAAAGTTTGTCAATGGAGAGCGGGGTATTCTGCGTGCGATAGAAGAGAAGTATCTCTTGATAGAAAAAGAGAAAGAATTTGTGCGTGTGGAGCGGCATGAATTTGACCTACTTGATATGGTAGTGCATGATGACGGTAGAGTAGAGCAGATTTCTTTGGCAACGCTCAAGCAGTTTCCTATCAAACTTGCCTATGCAGTCACGATACACAAGTCTCAGGGAATGAGCATTGATAATCTGGTTTGCAATGTGGACAATATCTTTGCTCCCAGTCAGTTTTATGTGGCAATTTCCCGTGCAATAGACCCCGCACATCTCAAGATTGATTTTAACCGTGGAGATATAGCCCCGTATCTACAAAAGGTGATTCATGTAGATGAACGCGTAAAGCGCTACTATAGTGAGGAGAAGAAGTGAAGATTAATATCTATATCATCGACAAAAAAAGTAAAAAAGACCTCTACTCGCCGCTGATTGAACATTACAAAAAGAGTGCCAAAGCATTTGCGCAGGTTGAGGTGCATGAGATATTTACCAAAGAGATCGCCAAGGCACATGATGTCTCTGCTGCTGCTGCGCAAAAGCAGTATGCCATTGCACTGGAAAAATATATCTCGCAAGGGTACACCGTGGTACTAGACCCCAATTCCAAAGAGGTTGATAGCTACGAATTCTCAGAATTGCTTAAGGATAGAGGGGTAGTCAACTTCTTTATTGGCGGTGCATACGGCTTTGAGAGGGAGTTTATCACTAAATCTAATAAGGCTATATCATTTGGTAAAATAACGCTGTCACATAAACTGATAAAAGTGGTATTGATGGAGCAGGTCTTCAGGGGACTTACGATCTTGCATCACCATCCTTATCATAAATAACAAAATACATGCCAAGGGGAAGTCTTGACACATAAAAACATGGAAGCATTCAAAAAAGAGCTTTTAGCAAGAAAAGAGCAGATTCAGAAAAATCTGAAGGGAACATTCAGCGAGATGTCTGAAATGAGGGCATTGGATTTGAGCGATGAGGCAGATTATGCATCGGTAGCCGTAGAGACTGATATTGATGCTGCTATTATGGAGCAACAACGCAAAGAATTAGCTGAAATTGAACTTGCTTTAGATAAAATAGAGGATGGTTCTTACGGTATCTGCGAAATGTGCGAAGATGAGATTAGAGTGGAGCGTCTTCAGGTCAAAAACTTTGCACGTTTTTGTATTGCATGTCGTGAGATCACAGAAAAAGAACACCATTAAAAGGAATTTACTATGCGTATAGGTCTATACACATTTGCTTCTTTGGCACTGATCGGTCTGATTTCTGCCTTTGTCTACACTATCAATCCAGGTAATTTTGTCTATGAAATAGCAGGAATTAATCTTAATTTTCCTATTGCTTTATGGATAGCTATCCCCATGCTGATTCTTCTGGTCATGACCATTTTTCATATGATTTATCATGGCACCAAAAGCTTTTTTGCCAAGAGAAAATGGACTAGAGATGCCAATGAGCTTCAGGATGCACTGTACTGGTCATTGCTAAAAGAGCCCAAACCTCATCATTTCTCTGTCCCTGAGATCAAAAGTGGTGCCGCTCTGCTTTCTGTCTCTTCTCTGGAGGCACTGGATTCTACTGAAGGACTCTCTGGCAAGTTAGGAAAAACCATTAATTGGGTAAAGAAGATTCAAGAGGGTGAATATGTAGATCTCAAAGAGAAAAAAGTAGCCAAGTTTCTTTCTCCCTCCAATCCTTTGGTAGTGCGCAATACACTCAATAAATTAGAGGAGAATGGTGAATTTGCAGAATCAGTCCTTCTCTCCGTAGATGAGTATGCGCCCGAGACTGTATCGCGTGCACTTGAAATATTGACAGACAAAGAGACGTTCTTCAAGATGAGAAAGTTTGTCAAAATGCTAGACGGGAAACATCTTGAGAAGGTACTTGACAGGGTGGATAGGGATGAAGATGTAGGATTGACAGCGGATAATGTCGATTTTGTTGCCCAAAATATTGACCTGTCATGTCCTGAATATATGCGTCTTGCAAAAAGCACAATCAAGAAGCTTACACCTGATGAGAATTTGACACTCTTTAAGAAATTCGCACAAGAGAAAGGATCCGCACAAAATGCTTATCTTTATCTCCTCTTTCAGTACGAGATGCTTGATGAGGTCAAAGCTTACCTCGAGGAGAGCGAAGAGGATGAGTTTAAACCCTTCAGGGCACTGTATATACTCAAAAAGGGAAAATACAACTACAAGGTGAGTGATATCATCAGTAGTGCCAATGTCTGCAATGGCAATTGATTTTTCTGTCCCTCTTTATGCATTAGCCCCTCTCGCGGGCTTTACGGATCTTCCTTTTCGTTCCGTGGTCAAGAAATTTGGTGTAGACCTTACTGTCAGTGAGATGATCAGCGCCAATGCACTGGTTCACAACTCTAAAAAAACCTACAAAATGATGGAGAAGAGCCCTCTGGAAGACAACTACGCGATCCAAATCGCAGGTTCTGACCTGGAGGTAGTCAAGAGGGCAGTAGAGATTATCAACCAAAGAGAGGATATTGCGACCATAGATCTCAACTGTGGCTGTCCGGCACCTAAAGTAGTGAACAACCTTCAGGGATCCTCTCTCTTGGCGGACTTGCCCCAAATGGGACGAGTGATTGAAACCATCAAAAAATACTCGAACAAGCCCTATACCTCTGTGAAGTTTCGCCTGGGATTCAATGAAAAAAACCATACAGAGATTGCCAAGATTTGCGAGGCATCAGGTGCAGACTATATCGCTGTACATGGGCGGACACGCGCAGGGAGATACAAGGCAGCAGTAGATTATGATGCGATTGCAGAGGTAAAGGAATCGGTCTCTATTTCCGTAATAGCCAATGGCGATATCGACTCTGCTGCCAAGGCCGAGTGGGTATTGGCACATACAGGAGCAGACGGCGTGATGATCGGACGGGCAGCTGTGGGAAAACCCTGGATATTTAAGCAAATAAAAGAGCACATGGAAGCCCCGACTTCTGCCTTGATACGCGAAGTGGTTTTAGAGCATTTTGACCAAATGATAGTACATTATGGAAAATACGGCGCCATCATCTTTCGAAAGAATCTCCATTCCTACTCAAAGGCGGGTTATCAAGGTGCCTCTGCTTTTCGGGATGAGATCAATCATATCGAAACACCAAGTAAGATGAGAAAAGTAGTGGAAGATTTCTTCTCACAACCACTGTCGTGTGAGGTTACCGTATAGGAATTCTCATCACGATTGGAATGCAGGGGAGAGTAACTACAGTCATCGCTCTGTCCGGGTGCTCCTTCTACGGCATAGCAGAACGTGTCTTGCTTCGTTCAATAGATTGAAGAGCTAAATACTGCTCTCCAAATCTCTCAAGATTGTCAATCTCAGTATCAAACTGGTCAAAGTGTCGCTCTTCATCTATGACAATGTCTTCAAAAAGTCGCTTGGTGACGCTATCAAGGTTTGTAGCACTCTGATTGGCAAAATCATTATACATAGCAATAGCACTCTCCTCTTCACCTACAGCAAAGTTCAACATTTCTCTAATATCAGATGTATAATGAACCTTTTGTGATGGCTCCATAATAATATCACCTTTTAAGAAAAGTATTCTATCTGCAATGGTCTCTACATGACGCATCTCTTCTATAGCTGTCTTTTTAAACAATGCTCCAAGCATATCAAACCCTTGGTCATCACAATGAAAGTGAAAATACATGTACTGATTAATAGCTGATAACTCATCACCTATGGCTCTGTTTAGTAGGTCTATACTTTTTTGTTTTTTATTTGACATTTTTTATTCCTTATTTTTCATTCTACCCGACA
>JALVVQ010000271.1 GCA_027023325.1 Campylobacteraceae bacterium
GAAGCTTCACGCCTCTTCGCTCAGCTTTCTCTATCATCTGCAAGGCATAGGGGAGCTTCTCTTCTTCCAGGATAGAGCTACCCACATTGTATCCCATTGCTTTCAAAAAGGTATAAGCCATACCGCCGCCAATGAGTAGCATATCTACCTTTTCCAACAGATGGTCAATGACCTTGAGCTTATCAGAGACTTTGGCACCTCCCAGAATAGCCATCAGTGGTCTTTTGGGCGTCGTAATGGCATTGCCTAGATAATCGATCTCTTTTTGCACCAGATAGCCCAACACAGAAGTGCCCACAAAACGGGTCACACCTACATTGGAGCAGTGTGCCCTGTGCGCTGTACCAAAGGCATCATTTACAAAGATATCAGCCAGCGAAGCCAACTCTTGGGAAAACAGATCATCATTTTGGGTCTCTTCTGCTCTATAGCGCGTATTCTCAAGTAGGACGATCTCCCCCTCTTGCATCGCTGCTATCACTGCTTTGGCATGGGTACCGGCCACTGCATCGTCTGCTGCAAAATGGATCTCCTGCCCCAAAATCTCTGACAACGCAGCAGCCACCGGAGCGAGCGAGAGTGCAGGATCTGGCGTGCCCTTTGGTTTGCCCATGTGTGAGCAGAGGATCACCTTTGCCCCTCTTTTGACCAGTGTACTGATCGTAGGTACCGCACCCTCCAGACGATTGGTGTCGGTAATGATGCCATCTACCATAGGCACATTAAAGTCACATCGCACCAGTACATGCTTTCCCTGTACTTCAATATCATCTATCGTTTTTTTATGCAACACCTACTTCTCCCGTTGCTTACAAACGCGCTTCTACATACAAGGCCAGATCGACGATACGACAAGAATAGCCCCATTCGTTGTCATACCAAGAGAGGACTTTTACCATATTGTCTCCCATCACCAGCGTTGCCAAGCCATCGACGATAGAGGATCTGGAGTCCATTTTGAAATCTATGGATACCAGTGGTTCTTCTGTATATCCCAGCACTTTGTCATCAGCTGCATTTTTGAGGGCTGCGTTTACAAGCTCTCTGGTGACGGGCTTCTTGGTCTCTATGACCAGATCCACTACAGAGACGGTAGGGGTCGGTACACGCATGGCCATACCTGTCAGCTTGCCTTTGAGTGAGGGTATGACTTTGGCGACGGCCTCTGCTGCGCCTGTGGTCGTAGGGATGATAGACTCTGCTGCTGCTCTTGCTCTACGGAGGTCTTTGTGTGGCGAATCCAGGATCATCTGGTCATTGGTGTAGCTATGCACCGTAGTCATGATACCTTTCTCGATACCAAATTCATCATTCAGGACTTTTGCAAAAGGTGCCAGACAGTTGGTAGTACAGGAGGCATTATCTATGATGTGGTCTGTTTCGGGATTATACTCCTCTTCATTGACACCCATGACGATAGATTTCGTTCCTTTTCCCGGTGCAGAGATGAGTACTTTTTTTGCCCCTGCGTTGATATGCTTCATTGCTTTGTCATACTCCCTAAAGAAGCCTGTTGCCTCAAGCACGATCTCCACTCCCAGTTCTCCCCAAGGCAGTGCTTCAGGGTCTCTCTCAGCAAATACCTTGACGGTTTTTCCATTGACGATGAGATCGCCCTCTTTGACTTCT
>JALVVQ010000272.1 GCA_027023325.1 Campylobacteraceae bacterium
AGAGGAGTTGCATAATCCTGCGCTGGTACTGCTCGACTCTCTCATCCAGCATATAGAGTATCTCATTGCTATCAGGAAGGATCATTTCCATCGCTGCAGAGGGTGTAGGAGCTCGTAGATCTGCCACAAAATCAGAGATCAGCGTATCTACTTCATGCCCTACTGCGCTCACTACTGGAGTGTCCGCTCTATGGATAGCATCAGCTACGACCTCTTCATTAAACGCCCAGAGGTCTTCGCTGCTACCGCCTCCTCTACCTATCACCACGATATCTGCGCCCAAGCCATCTGCATAGGTAATAGCACTGGCAATCTCTCCGGCTGCCCTCTCTCCCTGCACCAAGACATTGATCACAGTGATCTCCACAGCTGCCCAGCGCTTTTGGGTGACTTTGAGCATATCTTGGAGAGCTGCACTGTTGGCTGCAGTGACAATAGCTATCTTGGAAGGCATTTTTGGAAGTGCTTTTTTGGTATGTGCATCAAAGTAGCCTTTGGCTTTGAGTTTGGCTTTGAGCTGTTCAAACGCCACTGCCAAGGCACCTTTACCATAGGGTTCGACATTTGTAGCGATGAACTGGTACTCCCCTCTGGGAGTATAGACTCCAACGGAGCCTTCGATGACGATATGCTCTCCCTTGACCAGATCAAACTTGAGCTTGGAGACAGAAGATTTCCACATGACACATTTGAGTGTACTCTGATCATCTTTGACAGAGAAATAGACATGACCACTGCTGGCATAGGTCACCTGTGCGACCTCTCCCTCGACCATGATATGCATAAAGGTAGCTTCGAGAAGGGATTTTATTTTGGTATTTAAGGATGAGACTGTCATCATTTAAGACACAACACCCTACACTATTTTTTTTGTGCAATTAACAGTGTCGAAATTCCCATCGAAAATGATTTCGTATACTTCATCTCAAATCCTGCTTCTTCAAGCTCCGTAGAGAGCATCTCTGTGGTAAGGAACTCTTCGATAGAGTCTGGTAGGTATTTGTAGGCTTCATAATTCTTGGAGATAAACCCACCTACACGAGGTAAGATATTTTTCATTCCAAAGTCTACGACCTTGTCGGCAACGCCTCTACGCTCTTGTTTTGTGAATTCCAGTATCACAACCAGCCCGCCCGGTTTGAGTGCACGATTAAACTCTTGGAGTGCTTCTACCCTATCCACCACATTACGAATACCATAGCTGATTGAGATTATATCACTGCTCTGATCGGCTATCGGGAGTGCCTGGGCTTTACCTTCGATAAAGGTTGCAAAATCCACTTTACCTCTCGCCACTTCAAGCATTCCCACAGAAGGATCTATGCCCACATATTTCTCTATATTGACACCCTTCTTGGCTGCTTGCTCTTTCCAGTAGATAAGCAGATCTCCTGTGCCGGTAGCGACATCAGTGATCTGCCCGAGCTGCTTCTTTCCCAGTATCTCAAAAGCTTTATTACAGCCTTTTTTACGCCACTGGATATCAATCCCCATACTGAGTACTCTGTTGGCTTTATCATAGGTCGAAGCGATATCATCAAACATCTCTACGATTTTTTCTTGTTTTTTCTCTTTGTCTGTCAATTTTTCAATACCCAAGGTTTTTGCTCCA
>JALVVQ010000273.1 GCA_027023325.1 Campylobacteraceae bacterium
GGGATACAGTATGCCGGCTTGTCATTGCAATATCGTCTTCAGGCTCAGAACCAGACTCGCGCTGTTACTCAATCACTATATCCCCCGATGCCCCTACTATACTCCCTGTTTTGCATTTCGCAGAACAGGTGTCCATCCTCCTCGCTTCCTTTAGTACTTATAGCATTTTCTCGTTCTGCTTTGTCAGAATACACCATTAGAAGACCTCTAAAATGTTTTTTGGCTGATGCGACAAAGGAGCACTCACCCATGTAATGGGCGCTTGCGTTTGCGACTGCCAGAGTATTGGACAAAAAACATCAATTTTTAGAGGTTTCCATTAGCATCATGTATCAAAGGAACAACTATGTCAAAAAACTGGATTATCGGCTTTCCAAGAATCGGAGAGCAGAGGGAACTCAAAAAAACACTGGAACACTTTTGGGCAGGAGAGTGTCCTTTTACTGAAGTAGAAAAGACTGCAAAAATATTAAAAGAAAGACACTGGAAGTACCAGCAAGAAGCTGGTATAGAGCATATCAGCACCAATGACTTCTCTCTCTATGATGGCATGCTCGATACCTCTATCATGTTAGGTGCCATTCCCCGGAGATTTGCAGGACTGCAAGAAGAGGCGCTCTACTTTGCCATGGCTCGTGGCACCAAAGATGCCGTAGCCATGAGCATGACCAAATGGTTCAATACCAACTACCACTATATCGTCCCGGAGCTCTCAGATCAAGATGATTATACACTCCATGCTGACAAAATCATCCAGGAGTATCAAGAGGCTAAGACATTGGGCATCAAGACCAAGATCAATCTCATAGGCCCCATCACCTATCTGGGTCTCTCCAAGCGCATTGATGGCGGGGAAAGCTTGGCACTGCTGCACAAGATACTGCCCGTCTACGAAGCATTGCTTGCCAAAATAGCCACATTGGACAACGAAATTATCGTGCAGATAGATGAACCCTATTTTGTCAAAGATGTAGATCCCAAAGTACTGAGCCTTATCAAGCCCACCTATGACAGGCTGGCAAAGGTATCAGCATCGATCCGTATCGTAGTGAGTACCTATTTTGAGCACTCCTGCGAGGCGACCAAGGTCTTGGTGCACACACCGATCTGGGGAGTGGCTCTGGATTTTGTACATGGGGTAGAGAACCGTGCCTCTATTCCGCTGATCGCAGCACATAAGAAAAAACTCATCGCCGGGGTGGTAGATGGCAGAAATATCTGGAAAAACGACCTGGATGCCACCCTGCACCTTCTGAATGATATAGGTAAAGAGATCGCAAACGAAGATCTCATAGTGGCAAGCAGCTGCTCTCTGCTGCATGTACCCTTTACGCTCAAGTATGAAAACACTATGCGTCCTGAGGTCAAATCTTGGCTTAGCTATGCAGTAGAAAAACTGGATGAAGTCTCACTCCTCTCCGAGCTCTACTTCGAAGGTGAAAAGACGCTTAGCACAAAAGAGGCACAGCAGGTAGCACACAACCGTCATGACAACCAAAGCAGAAAAACCTCCTCTCTCATCCACGACAAAGCAGTACAAAAGAGGATCAATACTATTGACCGCTGGGAGAGAGCGTTGGATTTTGAAACGCGTATCAAACACCAAAGA
>JALVVQ010000274.1 GCA_027023325.1 Campylobacteraceae bacterium
TACCACAACCTATAAAATAATCCACAATGTTGTGAAGATTTTATGAGTCTTGTTAGGATTTCGTTCATTTTTGTTAATCTTCGTTAAGCGTAGCACTGTTATGATGGCGGAAGCAAACCTCAAGGAAGATCTTAATGACAAAATATACCATATTCATCCGATTGGCAATCGCCATGGCTTTTTTCTATAGCAGTGCAGAAGCAGGAGCGGCACCCATCACACCTGCGAACTATCAATCCTCACTGCGTGTAGGTATCGATGTGGACTGGGCGAAGACACCCAAGGGAAGAGCTGCAGCACAGCGTTCTCGCAAGGCGGGTATCAATGTGCCAAAACTTTTCAGAGCAAGAGGCTTTGACCATGTGCGTATCCGTATCAAAGAGAGTGTACTCGATCAGAGAAAAAGCAAAATTACCGGTATGCGGCTGATTGATGAGATCAAGGCGCTGGTAGATGATAGCCTCAAGGCAGGTATCACACCGATTCTCGCCTATCGCCTCGATGCGTACAAGAATGATCCTACCAGTGGTGCGAAGCTCTCTGATGCGGTAGCATGGTGGCGTATGGTGGCGCAGACATTCAAGGATTATCCTTATACTTTGGCGTATGATTTGGTGATAGAGCCGGCCAAAAAGATAAAAAAGCATAATGACAGGCTCAATCTCTATTATCAAAAAGCCACAGAAGCCATCAGACACATCGACCCCAAACGCATCGTAATCGTCGCTGCCAACAAGATCTCCAATCCCTATGAACTCAATCATCTCATCGTGCCAAAGCCAACAACCTATATGATGGCGGAGTGGCACTTTTATGCGGCAGGCCCCAAAAGAGCCAACCCCAAAAAGCAGTGGACAAGCGGTACAGCATTTGAAAAAAAGCTCATCACAGACAAGATCCATGCTGCCAAATCCTGGTCTACACGGACAGGCATACCTACCTGGGTAGGTGCCTGGATGCCCAATAACTACAACAAAAAAGGCACAAGAAGTAGACGCACGACTGACGGTGCACCTGATGGTGGGGATCATACAGAAGTAGAGCAGCTTGCTTTTGCTGCCTTTATGAGTCGCTCACTCCAGCAGGCAGGTATCCCGTTTGCGATCAATTCAGATACCAAATACTTCGACAGAGAGCACAACATTTGGTACCCTTCACGCAAAAAACTACTCGATACCATTCTCAAGAGGTACCAGTAGATGTCTCTCTATAAGAGAGCCAAATAGAATAAAGGGCACTTGCTATTGGAGGCGCCATAAATGTGCTATTTGGACACTTCTGTGGTAATCTCTCCAATCGTCTTTTCCAGCTCAGGGAGTACGCCACAGTGGCTGAGTTTGTAGTTGGACTTGAGGTCATTGGGGTCACGATAGATGACCCAGACTTTGCCTTTGAAATCTTTGCGTACGGCGATCTTCATCGGTAGTTCGAGTGCGACATTGGGGTCATTGAGAATCATGCGACTGTTGTAGTTGGGATTGGCAAAGAGGATCACCTGCTCGTCATTGATATCCATAGAGCCCTTGTGGGCAATCTCTCTTTGGTCAATGAGTCCCAGTACTTTCATGGCATGTGCCTCGATGGACTGTTGTAGCT
>JALVVQ010000275.1 GCA_027023325.1 Campylobacteraceae bacterium
ATCTTTATCACACTGGACAAAGTAAGCGGAAAGTATCTCAATGATATCTATATGGATGCATGGAAGTTTGGACTGAAGTCTACCTACTATCTGCGAAGTCAGTCTCCGGAAGCTTTGGCAGATGATGGAACAGTAGAAGATCGTAGTATGGAGTGTGTAAGCTGCCAATAGAAAAGGTCTGTTCACAAACGGTTCATGTTTCTCTGTTAGAATTTGCACTAGAGAGCCAAATAGCATTTAGTTCATTATATTTGGAAAGCCTCCAACTTTGAGGCTCTCTAAGGGCAGCCTGTAGCACTCCCCTCCAACCAACCACCAACAGGCTGCCCACCTCTTATCTTCTATCCACCCCACCCATGCATTTTCTTCGAAATAATGACACGCCACTCCTGACCAATATCAACATTGCTTGTCGCAACAAAGTAGTGCTCTTCGAGCAATGCCGTCCATTGTACTGTCTCCTCTTGTGCATTTTTTGGTACAAAAATCAAGATAAGCCCAGCATTTTTGATTATCTTATGCGCTTTTTGCAAAAATGCTTCGCGTGCCGAGGGAGCGATGTCTGCCGTGACAAATAGGTAATCATAGAATTTGCCATGCTGCATATAGCTGGGTCTCTCCAATGAAAAGTACTTGATGGTAGTCGTATCCGCGTATGGTTGCATGTTGTCTTGCTGTACCATGTGGTCGTGATAAGCCTGAGAGGTACAGTTGAGCAGATAGTCATAGCCATGTGCGGCACAAAAGGCATCCAGACAGCGGGGCAGTGTCATACCATCATCACTGAAGTGACCAATCCTTAGTAGGGGAGCGGGTGCGATGATCTGTAGTAGTGCGTTGATTTCGTTTTCTTCTATCTCTTTCATGCCCGAAGTTTAGCAAAAAAGTGTAAAATTGTACACTAAAGCAAACTGCCATCAATAGGAATCACTATGCCAAATCCCAAAAACTTCAAAACCGTAGCACTTCAGCTGTCTAATCATCCTGTGTATCAGAAAAATCTAGACAAGCTTCTTGCCTATATCGAGCGGTATAAAGAATACAAACTTATCGTAGCTCCGGAAGTCTGCTTGACAGACTATGATTATGAGCATATAGATGCGGCGGTGACTTTTTCCGAGCAGGCGTTGATGCAGCTCAAGGCTGTTGTCAATGAGCAGATCGTGGTGTTGACACTGCTGAGTAGGCATGGTGAAGTGTATACCAATGATGCAGTGGTAATTCATCGGCATCAGGTTGTGCATCGCCAGTCCAAGCATAAGCTTTTTTTGCTGGGAGAGGAGGATAAGTATCTGCAGGCAGGAAAAGCAGAAGATATCCAGCTCTTTGAGATCGAGGGGGTTAAGTACGGGTTGCTTATCTGCTTTGAGGCACGATTCAAGTATCTCTGGACACAGCTGGAGGGAGCCGATGTGATCCTGCTTCCCTCTCAATGGGGACTGCCACGCAAGCGCCATCTGGAGATCCTGCCCCAGGCACTGGCGATTATGAACCAGTGCTATGTCATTGTTGCCAACAGTGCCAAGGAGACTATGGCAAGCTCTTCTGCTATCTACTCTCCCAATGGAGGTG
>JALVVQ010000276.1 GCA_027023325.1 Campylobacteraceae bacterium
TCTTTATTGTGTTGGTAGAGCCTGGCACACCTGCCGGATAGCCGATAGTGGTAATGTAGAGTCCTTCTCTATCCAGTTTTCCTACTTTATCGAGCTCCACAAGCATAGCTTGTATCATCTTGGAAGGCGGAAGCACTGAAATCTTAGTCACAGGCTCTATGCCCCAAAGTCCGGAGAGTTGATTGAGCAGTCTGCGCTTGTGTGCAAACGCATAGACTTTTGTCATGGGTCTGAAGCGAGAGATTTTCACCGTACTCCAGCCCGAACTGGTAAGTGAAAGTATCCCTGTAGCACCCAGCTTATCAGCGATATTGACTACCGAACGCTCTATGATGTCATACTTGTCATAGGATTTCCATATCTCTTTTCTTCTAAAGGGATAGATTGCTTCAGTCTGACCAATAATGTTCGCCATCGTCTTGACGACATGGGCAGGATTGTCTCCGATAGCACTCTCCTCGGAGAGCATGACCACATCCGTACCATCCAGTACCGCATTGGCGACATCCGAGACCTCTGCGCGTGTGGCCGTACGACTCTTGGTCATACTCAGTAGCATCTGTGTCGCTGTAATGATCGGCTTGGCGTGCTCGTTGGCTTTGCGTATCAGCATTTTTTGTAGTGTCGGCACCTCATAGTAAGGCACTTCTATACCCAAGTCTCCCCGTGCCACCATAAGCCCATCAGAAATCTTGAGAATAGCATCGATATGCTCAATTGCATCAAACTTCTCGATTTTGGCGATGATTTTTCCTCCATAGCCCTTCAGCAGTTTTCTTACATTTCTGATATCATCGGAATTTTGGACAAAAGAGATAGCAAAGAAATCTACCTTGTTTTCCACACCCCAAGCGATATCTTTTCTGTCTTTTTTAGTCAATATGTCAATACCTATCTCCGTATTGGGGAAGTTTACCCCTTTCTTGGAGCTGAGTATGCCATCATTTTCTATGATGACCTCGATCTGATCTTCTATGGAAATCACCTTGGCACGGATCATGCCGTCATACAGATAAATATACTCTCCGACTTTGACACGCTCCAATATACGGGGGTAGTTGATACTGACCACATAAGTATTGGCGCTGGTCTGATAGCCTACAATTTCTTCAGAGACAAAGGTCAGCATGTCCCCTTTTTTGAGTTCAAAGTTCCGCTCTATCTCACCGATTCTCACTTTGGGACCAGAGATGTCTTGCATGACCCCTATAGTTTTATTGAGTTTTTTTGAAACAGTGCGTATTTTTTGTAATGTCTTCAGATGCTCTTCGTGACTTCCATGAGAGAAATTAAGACGAAAGAGATTGGTACCTGCTTTGATAAGTTTTTCTATCATGCTGGTACTACTGCTTGCTGGTCCGATGGTTGCGAGTATTTTTGTTCTTTTTTTCATAGTGACTTATTATAACATAATAATGTTTGATTAGTATGATGTTAGTATGATATAATGGCACAATATCATAATAGGAGCCTCCATGTTTAGCAAAAATGGCATTCCACTCTATTATCAGCTCAAAGAGTACCTACTCAAAGAGATTAGAGATCAGTATCATGCAGGAGACCTGCTTCCCTCTGAAGCCGAGATAGAACAGCGGTATGGCGTCAGTCGCATTACAGTCCGTAAAGCCATAGAGGAGCTCTCCAGAGAAGGGATTGTGATCAAAAAGCAGGGTAAGGGTACCTTTGTCATGGAAGAGAAGATCCTCTATGATGCCAATATTATCGGATCACTCACACAACGGCTCGAAGAACAAAAGCATCAGCTCCAGACGCGATCTATCGAATATATCACCATCTCCGAGGCGCACCATGCCAAAACACTGCTTCAGTGTGACACGCTGCTGTGTATCAAGCGCTTCCGTATACTCGATGGTGTGCCCTTTGCTCTGATGCTCAATTATATCGACAGCAGCAAAGTACCAGACCTACGGCAAAGGTTCAATATCCAATCTCTCTATAGTTTCTACAAAGAAGCGTATGGTATCGCCTTTCACCATGCCGAAGAGACAGTAGAAGCCAAAGCAGCCACCAAAGAGCAGGCAAAAAAGCTGGGCATCCCTCACAATGCACCTCTGCTGAGTCTACAGCGACTCTCTTACAGCAAAGACAACACGCCCATGGAGTATTCTGATATTGTGATCAAGGCGGATATGTATAAGCATAAGATTGTTTTGAAGAAATCCTAATGACAGAGATATTGTAGCTATCACACCAAAAAATCCGTAAAAACACTCCTGACGCCATACGAGAACATCCGTGCTTTCTCCTCTGGTGTATTGACTGTATAGACATTCACAATAATCCTAGCCTCGGTGAGCGCTCTCACCAGTGCTTCAGTGACGATTTCGATATCACAATGATAACACTGCACGCCCTTCTCTTTTAAATACAGAATTAAATTATCAGGATGGGCATGCTCCTGGAGTAATGCTCTCTCGATATGGGGGGTGAGCTGACCGACTTGTGCAATGTAGTCGTGATTGAAGGAGGAGAGAAGCACCTCTGCTTCCATGCCTAGCTCTTCTATCACGGCAAGGGTCTTTGGGACGGCAAGGGTATCAAAGGGGGTATGGGACATATCCTTGATCTCCACATTGACCGGCATGTGGTGGTGCCTGCAAAAAGAAAGTGCCTCTGCCAGCGTCATGATGCGCTGAATCGGGAGTGCCTCCACTGTCGCCCTCTCCACACTACCAGAAGCGATGGTACCAAAAGGATCTTTGATAGCAAACCAAGAGGAAAAATCCAATTCCAAAAGTGCCGCATAGGGATAATCAATGACTGTATAGGGAGGCGTAAACCCCTTTCTCTGCGCTGCATCACTGGTACGCTCTAGTGTATCATCATGAATGATAATGGGGACTCCATCACTAGAAAACCCGACATCCAATTCTATAAAGTCACATTTGCCAAGACTGGCTTCAAATGCACTCATGGTATTTTCTGCCCTGACGGCTCTGTGCCCACGGTGTGCTGCGATCAGCGCATCTTCCGAAAATCTATCCCAAAACCCCATCATTCTGACCGAGAACCATCCTCGTAATACATCTTTTCATCCAGATACTCATGATGATGCACACGCAGTATATCCTCGTCTAGAATCTCCATCACAGCATAGGTGGGTCTCTCTCTGTTGGTCAGATACTCCAATTTCTCATAGGGCTGATAGGCGACCTGAAATGTCGTACTGCGGGTCGCATGCATACCAAGTGTACCTCGACTGACATGCATGATACGATGCAAGTGACCAAAAGTAATATGCTTGATATTTTTACGCTTATCCACGAGTGCCCAAAATGCCTCTTTGCTGCGAAAATCTGCCTCTACATCCATCTCGTAGAGTCCTGAATCCACAGGATGGTGGTGCATAAAAAGATACAGGGGCTGTTTTCTATATTTCACCAATGCTTTTTTGAGCCACTTGAGGCGTTTTTCACAGAATTCTCCATAGCGCTCACCCTCTACCAGCGTATCCAGGAAGAGGAATGCTTTTCCGTCCACCTCTTGGGCATACTGCACAAATCCTCCGTTAAAATACTCGGGGAAAAACTTGGAAAACGCCTCACGCATATCATGGTTTCCCAAGATAGGGTAGACGGGTATTTTTGATTTTTTGATGATTTTTGAAAGAATCTCATAGGCGCCGTCTGAGGCGACATCAGCCAAATCTCCTGTAATGACAATAAACGCTGCATCTGCATGAAACTGGTTGGCACTCTTAATCGCCCGCTTCAAACGATATGCGGGATTCAGTCCATAGATATTTCCTCTATCGACACCCGAAAGATGGGTGTCTGTAATCTGTATAATCTTCATTTCTTTAGTGCTTGTTTCTATTCATATATAGATTGATTGTTGCTACGATAGTAATAAACAGGACAATCATAAAAGAGACTGCATTGAGCACAGGTGTCGAGCTAAATTTGATCCTTGAGTACAGATCCACGGGTAGTGTAGGATCTGAGCCCACCAAGAATATCGTGGTGTTGAAGTTTGAGAAGCTCATCAGGAAGGCCACCACAAAAGCACCCATAATCGCTGGCCTCAAGAAAGGTATAGTGACATATCGGATAGATTCCAGTCTAGTTGCTTTGAGACTCAAAGCTGCCTCCTCGAGCGTCGGATCAAACTTTTTGAGTCTGGCACTTACCAGTAGCATGACATAGGTCGCCCCAAAAGAAAACTGCCCAAACACAACAAGCCAAAAACCAGGACTGAAAAACTCTGCCTCAATACCAAATTTAGTCTCCAAAAGCCCACCCACATAGGTAGAGCTCAACAAGATAGAAATACCTAGAATGACACCAGGGATAACCAGCGGCGCGATAGCAAAGAAATACAATAGACCCTTGAATCTAAATCGCTCCTGCTCAAATAGCAGCGCTGCTATCGTACCAATAACCGTAGAGATAGTGGCCATTGCAAAGGCAGTCAAGACACTGATCCATATACTCTGCATCAACCCCTCATCTGCGAAAAGTCCTATACGGTCATTCGTGTTGGCAAAGAACCAATCCAGTGTAAACCCTTTCCAGGGCAATGCAATAAAATTGGAATCATTGAATGCGAGCACTACGACGGCTGCAAGCGGTATTAGAAGGAATATAAAAAACAGTATCGTGTAGATTCTGTATCCTGTCTTGTATAAAGGCGTATTAGGAAGTGATCGTATCATAATTATTGCCCTACCTTATCAAGTTTTTGTCCGGAGAGTTTGAGTGCGACCCAAATCACAGCCGATGAAAGCATCAGCAACAAGAATCCAAATGCTGCACCTGTATTCCAATTGAAGGTCATCAAGAACTGGTTATATATCTGTTCAGTAAACCAGAGTGAGCTTTTCCCACCTAGGATATTGGGTGCGACATAGTCACCAATGACCAACATAAAGACGATAATGGCACCATTGGTGATCCCTGGCATGGCATGAGGAATAATAATGCTCTTGAATATCGTAAACTTGGAGGCGCCCAAGTCACTGGCTGCCTCGATGAGTGAATCATCCAGACTCTCCAGTGTCGTCATAACAGGCACGATCATAAAGAGCATGGACATATACAATAGTCCTATAGACATACTGATATTTGTATAGAGGAGTTTGAGCGGTTTATCTATCAAGCCGATCCAAATCAAAAACTCATTGATAGCACCATGGTCTCCGAGCACAATGACCCAACCATAAATCGTGACAAGCTCGCCAATCCATAGCGGAATCAAAAGCAACAATGTCAAGAAACTGGCATACTTTCGGGAGACCACTTTGGTCAGATAAAATGCGATAGGAAATGTCACCACAAACGCTAATAGTGTAATGCCGATCGCATACGCTGCTGTATTAACAAAAGTCAGCCAATAGATTTGGTCCTGAAAGAATGTTGCATAATTGCTAAGAGACCACACCATCGTGCCGGCATCATTTTCTGCTTTGAATGAACTCACAAAGAGGTCAATGTGTGGAATGATAATCAAAAGTACCAGCCACAACAAAACAGGAATGACAAGAAAATAGAATGCTTTTTGACTACTTTTCATCTGTTAATCCTTATAGCATTTGATATCATCGTAAGTAATACCTACTGTGATATGATCACCCTCTTTTAGACCTTCAAATTTGGCGTTTTGGGGTAGAGAAATCAATATAATATCTCCCGTTTCCGAGACAACAGACATCTTGGTATTGGCACCATCGAAGAGAATTGTTTTAATCTCCACATTGAAACCATCGACATTTTCCAAATCTTCAGCAGGATCAACCACAAAAGCTTCCGGTCGCATATACGCAACAATAGGATCGAAGTCCAAATTTGGTCTCTTGATCTTCCAACCACTCTTGGTTGTAATATGATCTCCCTCTCTACCAGTAATCTCAAGACGGTTGTTTTCACCGACAAAGCCTGCGACAAAACCCGTAGCAGGATGCTTATAGAGATTTCTAGGTGTATCGACCTGCTCTAGGAAACCTTTGTTCATGACGGCTACTCGGTCGCTCATGACCAATGCTTCAGACTGGTCATGGGTAATATAGATAAAGGTGGTGCCAATCTCCTTTTGAAGAATCTTAAGTTCGACCTTCATGTGCTCTCTCAGTTTTCTATCCAAGGCACTCAATGGCTCATCCAGGAGCAATATTTTGGGTTTCATCACTAAGCTTCTGGCAATAGCCACACGCTGTTTTTGTCCGCCTGAAAGCTCATTGATCTTTTTCTTTTCAAATCCTACAAGACCTACACGACTCAGCATATCTTCCACTCTGCTTGCTACTTCATCTTTGGGTAGTTTTTTTCTTCTAAGCCCGAAGGCTACATTGTCATAGACATTCATCATGGGAAAGAGTGCCAGTGACTGAAAAACGATATTTACAGGACGGTCTTCAGGTGAAATACCCTTCATCGACTCGCCATTGATTACTACATCACCGACACCCTCTTCCAGAAATCCTGCTATGATTCTCAATAGTGTCGTTTTGCCACATCCCGATGGCCCCAGTACGGAGATAAACTCTCCCTCCTTGACTGACATATTTATTTTGTCAACCGCAATAAAATCATCGAAATGCTTTGACAGATTTTTCAATTCCAACACACTACTCATACTAACTCCCTCATTTGGATATACAGCAAAGCTCTTACAAGCGCTGATATATAGCCATTTCAAACGCTACCAGAGAGAAATGCTCTGGTAGTTGTCGTGCTGCTAGTTGGCAGCTTTGATTCTCTCAAGTGCTTTTGACTCGATAGCTTCAAATCCAGCAGGTACTGGTGGATGCCATTTGATGTTGTCAATATCTGCTTTGCTGAATGATCGTGCAAAGTTTCCTTTGATCTCATCGTTGAGAAACTTATCTGCGCCCGCAGAAGCAGTACCATAGCCCTCTTTGTTGGTAAAGTAAGCTGCATTTTCAGGCTTGAGCATAAAGTTGATAAACTTATAAGCGCCCTCAATGTTTTTTGACTTTGCAGGGATTGCAAATGTATCAATCCAACCAAGTGCACCGCTCTTTGGTGCAATGAAGTCGATATCCGGATTGTCTTTATGGAGTGACCATCCCTTGCCATCCCAACCTGACTCTACGATGACATCGCCACTTTTTGCCAATGCTACCTGTGTGTCACCACTGGTCCAATAAGTCTTGACCAGCTTCTTGCTGTCGATCAATTTCTTAGTAACTTTTTCAATCAATGCCGCGTATGCTTTTTTGTCGCCATAGAGAGAAAAAGGATCTTCACCCATACCAAATGCTGCACCGATTAGGATAGGTCTCTTGAGTCTATAAGAGATCTTTCCTGCATACTTTGGATTCCAAAGATCAGACCAGTCATTTGCCTCAGGTGCCTCTTT
>JALVVQ010000277.1 GCA_027023325.1 Campylobacteraceae bacterium
CTGCTCATGAATTGGCGCGCTATGAAAAAGTACTTATGGATGCGCAGAAGAATAATTTGATCGAAAAGGTGGAGAATCTTACCCGTTTTATCCGCTACTACAACTATAAAAGTGGAGACAAAATCAAAAAAGAGGTCAAGAGTATCATCTATGTTGCCGCGAGGGTAGCCAACAATCTCTACCATCGTTATCACAAAGAGATGGACGAAGATAGCCTTAAAAAACTGATTATTTCCGCACTGGAAAATGTTACATTTGAGCATGATATTGGATATATTTTTATGTTGAATATGAAAGGAGATGTGACTATTCATCCGGATGTCGATATCGTAGATACCAATATACTCAATCTGCGGGATGTAAACGGAAAATATCTTGTCAAAGAGTTTATGGGTGTACTGGAAGCATATGGTGAGGGATTTGTGGACTATTATTGGCATATACCGGGCAAAGATACAAAGGAGATGTACTATAAGATCACTTTTGTCAAGATGCTGGATATGTATGAGTGGTATATCGGTGCAGGGGAATATTTGAAATACATGACTCACCAAGTGAGCGAGGAGATGCTGGCATACATCCGTGACAATGCCTACTTCAAAGGAGGCTATCTTTTTGTTTCTGATTCAAAAAACAAAATACTCTTCCACCCAGAAGGCAGAAAAATAGAGGATCTTGAGCATCTGCGTATGGAAGGCATCTATGAGGATGATGAAAGGATCGCCTTTACCGCCTATGTAGCAGAGTATGATTGGTATATCACTGTGGTGCAGGATCTCAAGGAAATACGCAAAACAATCGCAGAAAAAAAAGAGCAGAGTACCGCACTTGTGGCCAAAGACATCCGAACCAACCTCTATCTTATCGTGGCGATGTGGGTGGTGTCACTACTGTTTTCTTTGGCGCTCTCTTCGATTGTCAACAAAAAACTCAAACAGTACGAGCAGAAGCTTAATGATACCAATGACAGACTCATCTTTCAATCTAGGCAGGCACTTATCGGAGAACTTTTTTCGATGATAGCCCATCAGTGGAGACAGCCAATCAACAAGATTGCCTCGATTCTGGCACTCTTGCGCTTTAACACACCCAACGAAAAACCAGACTATCCAATGTTGGATCAAAAGTTCCAAGAGATAGAAGAGAGTATCGAGTTTATGTCAGATACAATCGATGACTTTAGAACCTTTTATCAGCCCAAAGAGGGAAGTGAGGTGGTGGATTTGAAGCTGCTTATCCAGAAGTCAATTGATTTCTTGAGCGGCAATATTCGCAAAAAAGACATCAAGGTAAACACTGACTTGGAAGAGATCTCCTGTAGGATGTACGGCAATGAGTTTTTGCAGGTGATGATCAATCTGATCAAGAATGCCAGTGATGCTGCGGTACAGCGTGGTACCATCTCTGTCACACTGTCTCGTGATGCGCAGCAGGTAATAATAGTGGTGGAGGATGATGGCGCGGGGATACCACTTGAATACAGAGACAAGATATTTGATCCCTATTTCTCTACCAAGACAGATTCCATGGGGCTGGGGCTCTATATGAGCAAAATGATCATAGAGAGACACCTTAATGGTGTGATTGTTATGAGCGCACTGACACAAGGTACACGGTTTTCGCTAAAGCTTACTTGCAGTGATAAGTGATGTGATTGGCCTTGTCAATATCTCTGATGATTTGCCACTTTTCTTTGTAGTCAGCGGGGATGAAGCGGTTCTCTCCAAACTGGTTGAAGCTTTTTGCTTTGTCTTGACCTTCCTCTCTCCAAACGAAGGTGAGAAATGCCTGTTCTATCTTCTTTGCCAACGCGGGCTTGAGTCCGTGACTGTACCCATATCCTGTGGTAGGAAAGCTGTCTGATTCGTAGATAATCTTAAAACTATCTTTTGGTACCGTATGTTCAGACAGCATGGATTGTGTAAATCCACTGGCGACAAAGGCTGCTCTGTAGGATTTGTCTACTATTTTTTTGATGGAGTTGTTGTGATTTCCGGAAAAGCGTGACTGGTAGTCGATGCCATCTTTCATCCCAAAGCGCTCTTTGAGGAGGGCCACAGGTGCCTTGTGTCCTGAGTTGGAGGAGCTATTGGTAAACAGTACGGTTTTGTCACGAATATCATAGATGCCTTTGATGCCGCTGTGGGGGTAGGTGATCATCTGCATGGTGTATCCATAAGTACCGTCATTTTGTGCCGTCATAGCAAAGAGGTGAAAGCCTGCACAATTAACTGCCGTAGGTACTGAACCGGTATTCATCCCAGCGATATGTAATATCCCTGAACGCATGGCTTCAAGCTCTGCTGAGTTGGTCTGGTAGGGAAAGGAGACCACCCGTTTACCTGTGACCTTTTCGATATGTGCCATCAGTGCTTTTTGCGCACCCTTGCTGAAGATGAAAGACTGTTTGGGGGTGTTGCCAAAGACCAGCGTGTACGGGTCGAGCCATTGCTTGGGATCTGTCGGCGCATCTGCCATCATATCCCCATCCCGATCACAAAACTGCTGGCTGAGTTCGCCATGGGGGCAGTCTGCTTCTGTGGCAAGTAGCCTCAAGGAGGTGAAGAGTAGGAGAGGCAGCCATCGTGGGTTCATTTGCAACGCCTTGTGGCATGGCTTTTTTTGTTAATGGTGCGGATCACCTGCCAGTCATTTTTGTAGTCAACCGGGATAAACTGGGTATAGCCAGAGCTGGAAAACTCTTTGAGTAACGAGCTTGGTGTCCCATCTTTTTTGTACCACTCAAAGGTTTGAAATGCCTCTTTGATCTTGGCTACGAGTGCCGGTTTGAGGCTATAGGCATAGCCAAATCCCGTGGTGGGGAAAGACTGAGAAGCATACAGAGTCGTGATGGCTTTGCCTTCCAGCAGTCCTCTCTTGGTGATTCTTTTGCGTACAGAGCTGGCGACAGTGGCGACAGGATAGATATGGTTGGCCACGCTGAGGAGTGAATTGCTGTGTTTCCCGGAGAAGATAGCGTGATAATCTCTTTCTTTGATGAGACCAAATTTCTCTTCCAAGAGTGCCACGGGTGCCTTAAATCCTGAGTTTGAGCTTGGTGCCGTGAAGGCTATGGTCTTGCCCCTGATCTCCTTGACAGTATGAATACCGCTGCTTGGATAGGTGATGATCTCCATTTTGTAACCATAGCTTCCATCTGCTTTGCCCATCATTGTAAAAGGATGAAACCCGGCACAAGTGACCGCTTTGGGGACAGAGCCCGTATTGAATCCGGCGATATGCAGCTTGCCGATCCGCATGGCTTCAATCTCTGCGACATTGGATTGAAAAGGAAAAAAAGTGACTTGCTTGCCCGTGACATGGCTGAGATGGACGATAAAATCCTGCCAAGCCTTTTTGTATACAGCCGGATCCTCGACAGGAGAGTAGGCAAAGACAAGCTCGTAAGGATCAGACAGTTTGGAGGGGTCAGTGGGGGGATCGGCCAGCATATCTCCATCTCTGTCACAGTAGGCAGCACTGAGTGCCCCATGGGGGCATACCTCTGCCTGAAGCGAGAGTGTCAAAAGTACAAAGAGAGGAAAAATATGTTTGAGTGAAATATTCATAGGAGGATTATAGCTAAAAAGTGTCAAGATGCAAGAAAAAGAGGATAAAATTTCGCTATGATAAGATGAAATAAAACAAAGAGTTAAATCATGACTTTAGATGCATTAAAAAAAACAGTTGAAAATGAGACAGGTATACTCCTCTATTTCTCAGGAGAACAGTGCAATGTCTGCCATGCGCTGCGTCCAAAATTTACCGAAGCATTTGATCAGCACTTTCCTCTGCTTAAGCAGATCTTTCTGGATGCGCATGCGCATCCAGAAATCTCGGCATATTTCCAGGTCTTTTCCGTACCGACCATGATCGTATTTCTGCAGGGGAGGGAGTTTGCCAGGGAAGGGCGGGCGGTGAGCCTGCATCAACTGGTGGAGAAGCTTTCCCGACCCTACCATATCATGACGGAGGCATAGAGTGCAGCGGGATTTTGGGATCTCTCTCTGGGGAGAGGGTAATTTTGTCATCGATGGAGATGATGTACGGGTCAATCATGCCGACAAGCCGGCACTGCTTTCTCTGACGCAGGAGATTCGTGCACAGGGCCACAGAGGGCCGATACTGTTGCGCTTCCCACACTTGATCAAAAAACAGATCGATCAGCTTTTTGAAGCATTCTCTGCAGCAAAAAAAGAGTTTGACTATCAGGGAGATTTTCGTGCACTCTTTCCTCTCAAGGTCAATCAATACCCCAACTTCATTCACCATCTCATCCATGTCTCCCAAGGTTATGCCTATGGGCTGGAGGCAGGCAGCAAAGCAGAGTTGATCATTGCTATGGCAAAGACGCCGATCGGTGCACCTATTACCGTCAATGGTTTCAAAGACAAGGAGATGATCTCTCTGATTTATATTGCTGCCAAAAGCGGCCATCATATCACTGTGACGATCGAGGGTCTGGGTGAGTTGGAGACGATAGCGCGGGTGCACCGGGAATTTAATGCAGGCTCTGAGATACCCGTAGCCCCCTCGATCGGTATGAGAGTGCGCTTGCATAGCACGGGGATAGGCTCCTGGGCCAAGAGTGGAGGCTATGGTTCCAAGTTTGGGCTAAGCTCGACAGAGCTGCTGGAGGCCTATGATATCCTTGAGAAGGAAGGGATGGCAGCGCATTTTTCTATGATCCATTTCCATATTGGCTCACAGATGAATGAGATCAACCCACTCAAGAAGGCATTGCGGGAGGTAGGACATATCTATACCGGACTCAAGCAGCGAGGTGCCCAGGCACTCAAGGCGATCAATATCGGTGGTGGTTTGGCAGTAGAGTATTCTCAACATGCAGCTATGCAGGAGCGTAATTATTCGCTCAAAGAGTTTGCCAACGATGTGGTCTTTCTCATGCAGGAGATCGCCAAAAGCAAAGGGGTAGAGGAGCCTGATATCTATACAGAGTCAGGTCGCTTTGTGGCTGCTAGCCATGCCGTGTTGATCGCACCCGTGCTAGAGCTCTTCAGTCAGGAGTATCACGAGAGTGGACTACGGCTCAAGGCACAAAATCCGCCATTGATAGAGGAGCTTCATGCCCTGTATCAGACGATCAACCGTCTTCATGCCAAAGAGTATCTGCATGATGCGCTTGACCATATGGAGAGTCTGCTGACACTGTTTGATCTGGGTTATATCGATCTGGAGGACCGCTCCAACACAGAAATACTGG
The DNA here is from genome assembly GCA_027023325.1 of Campylobacteraceae bacterium. Taxonomy (GTDB): domain Bacteria; phylum Campylobacterota; class Campylobacteria; order Campylobacterales; family Sulfurovaceae; genus JAAXPZ01. Next base: position 5,225 of record JALVVQ010000277.1, read on the forward strand.
TCAATCTCATCATTAAAAAGGCAATTTTTCTGCTCAAGGATGAGGATACCGATGAGCTCAAGCGGCTAGAGAGCAGAATACAGGAGAAATATCTGGTCAACTTCTCTCTGTTTCAGTCTCTGCCTGACAGATGGGGGATGGGCCAAGGCTTTCCTGTGATGCCGATCTCTCATCTCAGTCAGAAGCCTACCCGTCCGGCAAGTATCTGGGATATCACCTGTGACAGTGATGGAGAGATCGCCTTTGATGTAAGCCATCCGTTGCATTTGCATGATGTGGATGTGGCGCAGGAGGAGTACTTTCTGGGATTTTTTCTCACAGGTGCCTATCAGGAGGTACTGGGGATGCAGCACAATCTCTTCACGCATCCCACGGAGATCGTAGTAACCTTTGATGAAACAGGGAAATATCAGCTCTCCGACATGATTGAGGCACAAAACCTCATGGATGTATTGGATGATCTGGACTACGACACGGAGGTGATCGACCAGATCCTGAAGCATATGGTTGAAGCATCATCTCTTATGGATGAGCAGCAAAAGCAGGATATTTTGGACAAACTCTCTCTTTATCTGAGTGAAAATAGCTATCTTAAGACCATTCAGGCTATTATTGCGGAAAAGAAGAGAGGGTAGCAATGGGGCTTTTTGCACTGATAAAAGAGGATTTTCAGACAGTTAGGCAGTGTGACCCTGCCTTGCGTTCCCGCCTTGAGCTTCTTTCCAATTACCCAGGATTGTGGGCACTTTTCTTCCATCGTTTTGCACATCTTTTCTTTGTAAACGGCTTCAGATTGCTGGGGCGCTTTATCTCTGGATTTTCTCGATTGCTTACTGGGGTCGATATTCACCCTGGTGCCCAAATGGGTAGGCGTGTCTTTATCGACCATGCCACTGGAGTAGTGATTGGAGAGACTACGATCGTGGGCAATGATGTACTGATCTACCAACAGGTAACCCTGGGTGGTGTCAGCCTCTCGCATGGCAAGCGACACCCTACGGTAGAAGATGGTGCCATCATCGGTGCAGGCGCCAAGGTACTGGGCAATATCACTATAGGCAGAGAGGCGAAAGTCGGTGCCAACTCTGTCGTGGTCAATGATGTGGATCCAGAGTGTACCGCAGTGGGTGTGCCAGCGCACATGACCAAGCGAATAGACGGCAAGGTGCCACTCAGCCATCACATTATGCCCGATATTAACAAGGAGCTTTTTGAGTACCTGATTAAGCGTATTGCGGTGCTAGAGCATACCGTGCAAACAGGAGACAAGGAGACCATGAAGAAAGAGGATCATGAGCTAGAAGAAATCTACAAGGCATTTCTCAAATCCATGGAAGCATAATGCGCTGTCTCAGCTGCCACAGACTCTCTTGGCGGGTGATTTGCGCTGACTGCCATACGCGGCTCTTCGTTCCGACTACCACCCGGCGCAAGGTCGGTACGCTGGAAGTGGTCAGCCTCTTCAAGTACAAAAATATCGAGCCTTTTCTCTTGACCAAGCATACCCCTGCAGGGTATCGACTCTACCGCTACTTCTCCAAGGCTTTTTTCAAACCTTTTTTGGATGATTTTGCCTCACATATTGATATGCCGGTGACATTGGTTGCTATCGATGAGCGGGTGACACATGGCTACGCCCACACTGCGCTACTCTCTCACTATGCCCAAAGTCCCAAGATTCTTTCTGTTCACAGTGCGCTGCTGGCACAAAACAGGGTACACTATGCCGGAAAATCCCTACAGTTCAGACTTGACCATCCTAGAGACTTTCGCTATACAGGGGAGAAGGGAATCGAAGTGATCTTGATCGATGATATTATTACCACGGGAGTGACACTACAGGAGGCACAGCAGGAGTTGCAGAGGCATGGGGTAGAGGTACTCTTTGCTCTGACGCTGGCAGATGCGAGAGATTGAGTGGAGTTGGGGTATAATTACAGGATGCTAAAAACCATAGTTTTGATTTTTCTACTGTCTCTATCGTTGTCTGCTGGCACCCTACGCATCGCTGTGGCTGCCAATGTCAGCTATGCGATACCGAAGCTTGTCCAAGCATTTGCACGCACGCACCCCGACACCAAAGTCCAAGTCACGCTGGGTGGTACAGGCAA
>JALVVQ010000278.1 GCA_027023325.1 Campylobacteraceae bacterium
TTTGTCATACTCCCTAAAGAAGCCTGTTGCCTCAAGCACGATCTCCACTCCCAGTTCTCCCCAAGGCAGTGCTTCAGGGTCTCTCTCAGCAAATACCTTGACGGTTTTTCCATTGACGATGAGATCACCCTCTTTGACCTCTACGGTACCATTAAATTTGCCAAACATAGAATCATACTTCAGTAGATGCGCCAGCGTCTCTGCATCTGTCAGGTCATTGATCGCTACGATATCGATACCTTTGTCCATTGCTATCTTAAAAGCATTTCTTCCAATTCTACCAAAACCGTTAATTGCCATTTTTGCCATCTGTGTCTCCTCGGGGTTAGTGTAGGTATCATCATACCATTACGACATCATAACATTATAATGTTTAATAGAACTTGTGTTTTATAATTTTCCCTATAACAGAACCAATTAAATCAACTTACTTATACTAAATGTAAATGTAAAATAAAAATAAGAAATATGAGGGGCAACAAACGAGTATAAAAGGTGTAGAAGATGGGGCATATGTACCTTAGCACTGGAGCGTAAATATTCCGATACAAAGCTTGAGATCAAATGGCAGCTTCTCTTTCCGACGCGCAATGTCATCAAAGACCACAGAGTCTATTATTACCCATACAGTAGCAACAAAAAGCCAACCTATGTTATGATACCCTATCATACTATTTCCAGGGGCCACCATGAAAACATTGGACGCAGAGACCAAACAGCAGATACTAGACAGCATACGCACAATACCAGACTTTCCAAAGCCTGGTATCCAGTTCAAAGATATCACCACTCTTCTGGGTGACCCCAAGGCCTTCAAGCTCCTCATGGATCATCTGGAAGAGCGCTACAGTGACTATACGCTGGACTATGTGGCTGGGATCGATGCCAGAGGCTTTATCTTTGGTGCGATACTGGCGGATAGGCTAGGGGTGGGCTTTGTCCCTGTGCGCAAGAAGGGCAAGCTCCCCTACACCACTGTCTCAGAAAAGTACTCATTGGAGTATGGCTTTGATGAGGTAGAGATCCATATCGATGCCTACGGTGTCAATGGCTGCCAGCCTGACGGGCGCTCCTCCAGAGTGCTGCTCATCGATGACCTTATCGCCACAGGTGGAACAGCTGTCGCTGCTGCCAATTTGATAGAGCGTGTGGGTGCTACCTGTGTGGAGGTCTGCTTCATCATGGAGCTTGCCTTTCTCAAAGGCAGAGAAGGAATCTCTGCACCCGTCTATGCTGTGCTGGACTAAGCATGCCTCAGAGCAAAAAACCATGGACGCTCTCTCGCATCCTGCGTGAAGTACTTGTCTTTGCGCTGATTATCTTTGTCGTCAGCACCGCCCTCAACTATTACAGGGCACCCAAGCTAGACAGTGACACCCTCCCCGCGATCCAAGCCACACTCATCGATGGCACGGCCTTTGACGCTGCCACGCTAAAGGGCAAACCGCTACTAATCAACTTTTGGGGTACTTGGTGTCCTGTCTGCACTCAGGAAGCGGGCAATATCGAAGCCCTGTCCAAGAAGTACACTGTACTCACCATCGCAGTCAACAGTGGTTCCAAAAAAGATATCAAACAGTGGCTGGTACAAAAAGGCGTCGCCTACCCCGTCCTCAATGATGCCAATGGCGAGTGGGCAAAGAGATTCAAGGTCTCGATCTACCCCACCACTTTCATCTATGACAGCAAGGGAAAACTCAAATTTACCGAGACGGGTTACAGTACCACCGCAGGACTGCTGGCACGCATGAAGCTAGCAGAATAACAATGAAACCCTCAGTCAAACATTCGGCAATTACACCAGAGATACTCTCGCAGCTCCCCTCTCCCTGCTGGCTTCTCGAAGAGCAGCTGCTGGAGCAGAACCTACAGATACTCTCCGAGATCAAAGCGCGCACCGGCATTAATATCCTCCTCGCCCTCAAAGGCTATGCTCTCTGGCACTCTTTTGACTTGGTAGGGGCGTATCTGGATGGATGCTGTGCCAGCGGACTGCATGAAGCGACGCTGGCAGCTGAGAAATTTGGCAAAGAGGTGCATACCTACAGCCCTGCTTTCAAAGAGGAGGAGCTTGAATCCATCGCCAAGATGTCTCATCATCTGGTCTTCAACTCCCCCGCACAGATAGAGAGATTTTCTTCCCTAGTCAAAGCCTACAATCCCGATATCTCCCTGGGACTTCGGGTCAATCCTGAGGTCTCACATGCCCCTACAGCGCTCTACAGTCCCTGTGGGCTCTACTCAAGGCTTGGCACACTCTCAACCCAAGTAAATGATGCAATATTAAAAAATATAGAAGGAGTGCATTTTCATGCCTTGTGCGAAGAGGATGCTGCTGCACTAGAGGCAGTATTGCGGGCTTTTGAGGAGAAATTTGGAGAGACTCTTTCTCGGCTAAAATGGGTTAATTTTGGAGGTGGACACCATATCACCAAAGAGGGATACGACAGAGAAAAACTGGTAGAGATATTAAATAATTTTAAGTCTCATTATCCCCATTTGGAAGTCTATATTGAGCCTGGTGAGGCAATAGGATGGGAGACGGGTTCTCTCGTCAGCACCGTACTCGACATCATCCACAATGGCATCGATATCGCCATCTTGGACAGCTCCGCAGAAGCACAGATGCCAGACACCATCATCATGCCCTACCGTGCTGAAGTCAGAGGTGGAGCACCTGCAAAGAAGAAGCCCTACACCTATCGTTTGGCAGGCAATACCTGTTTGGCTGGAGATATCATGGGGGACTACAGTTTCGACACTCCTTTGCAGATCGGAGATCGTATAGTCTTTGAAGATCAGATGCACTATACCATGGTCAAAGCTACCACTTTTAACGGTATTCCCCTGCCCTCTATCGCTGTCTTGAAAAAAGACGGTACTATAGAGATACTCAGAACATTTGGCTATGAAGATTTCAGGGATCGTTTGGGGTAAGACAATGCCTACACGAGCTTAATCGCAGAGAGAAACCGCCCACTGCAACCCTGCTCTGCACGATAGGAGAAGAATCGATTCTTGGCGCAGGAGGTACATAGAGGTGTAACTTCTATATTTTCTACATTGATGCCGATTTCAAGGGCTTGCAGTTGATTGACACGCTTGAGGTCAAGCTGATACTTGCCTGCTACTTTTCCTGCTAACACCGCACCCATATAGTCCATAAAGTGCCTTGCCACCTCTTCTCCTACTTCGTAGCAGCACTGCCCGATCGCAGGGCCTATAGCGAGGAGGATATTTTGAGGTTTGGAACCGTACTTTTCTTGCATCTTGGCGATTGTTTTTGGCAGGATCTCTGTCTGGGTACCTTTCCAACCTGCATGCACCGCACCGATGGCGCCTGCTATGGGATCATAGAGTAGAATCGGCACACAGTCAGCTGTGAGGATAGTCAGCACCATCTGGGGAAGATCTGTGATGAGTGCATCCGCTTCCACTGCATCCAAGAGCGTAGCCCATCCTCTCTCTTTGGTCTCTGTTACTGCATGGACAGTATCACCATGTACTTGCCGAATACCGACAAAGAGACTATCTGTACCAAAATGATCGGTGAGTATAGTCCTATTTTTCACAATCTTCTCTCTGGGCTCTCCTGTATGCAGTGCCAGCGAAAATCCACAGTCGACCTCGGACTTCTTCTCGCTTACGAGATGTCTGACAGCCGAACACTGATCCAATAGTGTAAACTTCATTTATATTACCCTATACTCTTTTCGATATAATACCAAATAAAAATAATATACCACATCAAGCAAAGGCTAGTCACGGATGGATTGGAAAGAGATATCAGAGTATTTTCGCAGACTTCCCAGCAAATTCAATTACCTTCTTGTACTCCAGACCTTCCCCCTGCTTTTTATCTCCTCGATGCTGATCAAGGAGATGAACCCTGCACTCTTTCATAAGCAGATGATCTACTATATCGTAGGAGCAATCGCTTTTACTCTTACTGCCTTTATTCCTTGGAAACGGGTGCTATGGTGGTTCGCTCCTACCAGTTATTTTCTCAATATCCTACTCTTGGTCGCTGTAGAGTTTGTGGGGCACAAGATCCTCGGAGCCCAGCGCTGGATCAAGCTTCCGGGCATAGGACTCACTATCCAGCCCTCAGAGTTCATCAAAGTCAGTGTGGTGCTGATGCTTGCCTTTATGATCATGCGTAAGCCTCCACCAGAAAAAGGCTATGGCTTTATCGACTTTGCCAAGCTCTCACTGGTGATCCTGCTCCCTTTTCTTCTGATAGCCAGGGAGCCTGACCTTGGTACCGCACTGGTACTGCTCTTGACTGGCTACGGCATACTGTTTCTTGCTGGCATCAACTGGAAAGTCATTAGCAGTATTGTAATTTTGCTGGGGCTCTCGACACCATTACTATACAGCCATTTGCATGATTATCAAAAAAAGCGCATCAGTGACTTTGTCAACAAGCCCAGCTATCATGTTCGACAAGCGCTCATTGCTATCGGTTCGGGTGGACTCAAGGGAAAAAGGGAAAGCGAAGCTACCCAAACACAGCTCAAGTTCCTCCCTATCTCCACCAGTGACTTTATCTTTGCCTACCTCGGAGAGAGACTGGGCTTCACGGGTATGGTCACCGTGATTCTCCTCTATATCCTACTTATTGTACACCTACTGCGTATCTCTCGAATCTACGCCAAAGATCCTCTGATCACCTCCGTCTCTGCAGGCTTAGCCTTCCTGCTCTTTATCTACATGGGAGTCAATATCTATATGATCATCGGTTTGGCACCAGTAGTGGGGGTGCCACTGCCGATGTTCAGCCATGGCGGAACTTCTTTTATTATTTTTGCTGTTTTTTTCGGTATCTTGATTAATTTAATCGCTGTTAAAACTTACAATGAGTATAATGCCGACTCCAAACTAACGATGATGAAAAAAGAGCCTCTCCAGCGTACGATTCAGGCAAATAGCCGCCGAAGAAGACCAAAGCGCTCCAACGACATCATATAGCTGACGGGTTCTTAGCTCAGCTGGTTAGAGCACTCGGCTCATAACCGAGTGGTCCGGGGTTCGAGTCCCCGAGAACCCACCATTTCACATCTTTCTATTTTATTTATCATTGATATATTATTATTTTTTCAAAGAGATATTTTATTTTCTTTATCAGCGTCTTCTAAACAATTTTGTACGCGAACACACTTTTGCATAAAACCAATGAAGAGGAATGCTACCTGCGCAGTGTTGCTATCAGCCGCTTGGGGTAAATCAGCAACTCCATAGCATCCCTGATACTGCCACAGAGGATATCAGCAGCCTGCATGGTCTCCACAGCACACCCTTCACTTCCCATCAGTGCAATAGAGAGTGCCGCAGACTCCAGCATGAGGCGGTCATTGTTGCCGTTGCCCATGGCAGCGGTCTGTGCTGCACCCAGGCGCTCGATGAACTGGGATTTCTCTTTGGTATGGTCGCTGCTGCTGAGTATGATCACCTCCAGATCAAATGCCTCCAGCTCCTTCTGTACCGTGCCAAAAGTATCAGCAGTGATCACATGGACGCGATAGCGCCTTGTGAGCTGAGAGAGGGTCTGCCTGGTCTCCTCGGAGACGATACCATTGCTCGCCAGCGTACCGTTGTAGTCCAGTACGACATGGGCAAGTTCTAGCTCTGCGTAATGCGGAATGGCTATTTTTTGCATCTGCCTACCTCACGATTAGTGTCTTCTCTTGCAGAGGCAGCACCTCTCCGATAATAGCGGTATAGGTATACCCCTCATCGATCAGTCTCTGTTTGAGCCTCTCGGCATCCTCAGGGGCTACCGCCATCAGCAGCCCTCCTGATGTCTGTGCATCATAGAAGAGCATCTCATCTCTCCCCTTGGCACCAAAGTCTGTCATCGGCTCCAGATAGGCCTGATTGGCATAAGAGCCTCCTGGGATAATACAAGCCTTTGCCAGAGGGATGGCTTCGGGCAGGATAGGAATCTCATCATAGTTGAACTGTAGCGTATGTTTTCCACCGCTCATCTCATAGGCATGCCCTGCCAGCCCAAAGCCCGTGATATCCGTACAGGCATGCACAGCAAACTCCCGCATCGCCTCAGAGGCTTTTTGATTGAGCTGCGCCAGGATGGCAGCGACTTTGGGTATCTGGCTTTTCTCCAGTTTGTCCGCCTTGATCGCTGTGGTCAGTATCCCCATCCCCAGAGGTTTGGTGAGGATCAGCAGATCTCCTTCTCGGGGTGTATTGTTGCGATAGATACGCTCAGGATGGATGAAGCCCGTCACGCTCAGTCCATAGAGCATCTCCGGTGTTTCGATCGTGTGTCCACCAGCGATCACACCGCCACACTCTGCAATCTTACTCTGTCCGCCAGCCAATATCTCTCCCAGCACCTCTTTGGGATGGTTGCAGCCATCAAATCCCATGATATTCATCGCCGTAGCCACATCCGCACCCATGGCAAAGACATCACTGAGGCTGTTGGCAGCTGCGATCTGTCCGTAGAGATAGGGGTCATCGACCACTGGAGTGATCAGATCCACCGTCTGGACGATCGCCCTGCTCTCATCGATGCGAAACACTGTCGCATCTTCACTTCCCTCTATACCAACGATCAGATTCTCATTGCTACAGTCAAGCTTGCCTATTACTTTGTCTAGCTCCCCCGGAGCCAATTTGGCAGCTCAGCCTGCGGCTTTGACGAATTTAGTCAGCTTATGGTCTTTTTTTGATTTTGCACCGAAACTAAACATCTATTTCTCCTTTATCTTTCCCTTGTACCCTGCTTCCTCTATCGCTTTGAGCAGATGAGCGGCCTCTATCTGCTCTGTCTCGTAGGTTACCGTGGCGGTGTGGGTATTGAGGCGTACTTTTGCTTTCTGTACACCCGGCTGCTTTTTGAGATTTTTTTTGATTGTCATGGTACAGAGCGGACAGGTCATCCCCTCTATATCGATCTCAATTGTCTTTTCGGATGCGCTGAGATACACGATGGTACACAGCAGTATCGCCAATATCTTTTTCATGATAGTTCTCCTTAGAAAAAATAGACTGCCCAGTACTGATAGCTCAGCAGTACCGCCACTGCCACAGTACCGATACTCAGATAGAGCAGATAGTACCTGCATATCCAGCCCTCACAGACGATCATACGGCGAATCACACGGAAGTAATGATACCACAGATAGCCTATCACCCCTACCGCCATCAACGAGAAAAGGTCATGGTAGGGTGCCAGCGGCTTGAGAAACGAAAGGCTGCTCGCACTCACCCCAAAGAGCAGGAAGAGCAACGGTGCGATACAGCAGGTACTTGCCAGCACTGCCGTGACTATCGCAC
>JALVVQ010000279.1 GCA_027023325.1 Campylobacteraceae bacterium
TTCTCAAAAGCGCTATTTTCTATCTGTTTGTGCTATTTCCGTCTTGACCAGGAGGACTCTTGGGATTCTGCGTAGGTGTTGGTGTGGGTTTTGGCTTTGGCTTTGGCTTTTTTCGTGGCTGCGATACACCCTGTAACATGAAAGTATAAGGCTCATTTCCTGCTGCCTGCAGCACCACGAGTACCTCCTCTTTTCGCCTGACAACATCAAAGAGAACAATATGCTCCATGGTTTCGTCTACAGCTACCTTATCTTCAAATTTGAGAGGAAGGCGATAGCTATTTCCCTCTATACGAAGTAATTTATTCTGATCTTTTGCCACAATCCAGCACACCTTTACCCGCGAAATTCCATAAAGTGAATTGCTTGTATTATCGATGCAAAGTCGTGAAAACTCTCCTTTTTTGACTGTGAGTTTTCCATCACTAAACATAAGGTCACGATAGAGTACCATGACAACCCTGTCACCCTCGATAGCCTTGGTTAAATACGAAAAAAGATGCTTATTGGAATTTCTCTGCATCGAGAGGGCACCATAAAGCCCCAGCATGACAAAAGAAAGCAGTGCCACTGAGACAAGTACCTCTATGAGAGTAAAGGCATGACGCCACCTGTTCATGCGCCTACCTGTCCATCAATCCGACACGCAATGCCTCTTCATAGCTCGTGATACCCTGTGCCATCATATCAGCAAGTTTGTCGGAAATGGTACGCATACCATGCTTTTTCATGACTTCTCTGATCTCATTGTCGTTTAACCCACTTGTGATCATCTCCCGTACCTCATCACCAATCACAAAGAGCTCTCCTACGGCTTGCCTGCCTCTATAGCCCGTAAAGTCGCACTCTGTGCATCCCACAGCCTGATAGAAAGTATGCGTATCATCCAAATTACACTCTTCAAGCACAGAAGCCTCGAGCAGTGTAGGTACTTTACACTTCGGACATAGCTTTCTTGCCAGTCTTTGCGCCAAGACGCCCAGTAGTGTGGAGGAGAGCAGGTAACCTTCTATGCCCATATCCATCAATCGCGTCAGTGAGGAGGTGGCATCATTGGTGTGCAGTGTGGAAAGCATCAGGTGCCCTGTCAATGCAGCCTGTATCGCAATCTGCGCTGTCTCCTGATCCCTGATCTCTCCTACCATGACCACATCCGGATCCTGTCTCAGTATAGAGCGAAGTCCTGATGCAAAAGTCAACCCTACTTTGTCATTGACCTGTATCTGGCTGATATTCCCGGTATTGTATTCTACGGGGTCTTCAACCGTAATGATATTCTTGTCAGGTGAAGCAATATGCTGTAAAAATGAGTGCAGTGTCGTTGATTTACCGGAGCCTGTAGGCCCTGTGACCAAGATCATGCCATGAGAATGGTTGAGTAGCCGATAAAAGGTATCCGTCAACTCCTTTTGAAATCCAAGCTCTTTGAGGCTCGGAATGCTCTCGCTCTGCATCAAAATACGCATAACAACCCGCTCTCCATAATAGGTAGGCAGCAGGGAGACACGCACATCCAGTGTTTTACCGGAGATCTTCACCTGTGTTCTGCCGTCC
>JALVVQ010000280.1 GCA_027023325.1 Campylobacteraceae bacterium
CTAAAATATTTTACTGAAAAGAGGAGTGATGCATGCAGTTTGCTACAAAAATAGTTTGGATATTGCTGCTGGGGCTTGCATTACCGGTCTTTGGGTTAGAGATTGTATCATTGCCCAAAAATGTTACGGTCTCACAAGCACTGTATATTAACTGTTTGCAAAGGACGCAGACGCAGCAACTACTAAAAACCTATCTCATGATAGGGTTGCATAGTAGCTATCAGCATCCAAAGCAGACACTCAAGGTAGCCATACCTGAGTATGATGCGCGCTTCAAGGCGCTTGACAGCTTTTTTAGAGCCCGCATCAAAGATACAGAGCATATCGCTTATTTGGATGAATCTGTAGCATTGTGGAAAAAGAGCAAGGCACTGCTTGAGGCGCCTCCAAGCAAAGAGAGTGGACAGAAGCTTTATCGCAACTTCAAGAAGTTGGTCAAACTTCTGGGAAAATCCAAAGTGCTGGCAAAGAAAAGTTTCAAGGCTGTGGGCATGACAGGTGGGCTGTGCCGTGATCCTCTCTATATCACTAACCTCTATCTACTCAAGCTTCTAAAGACTGATATGCCTGAGTATGATCTGCACATGAAAGAGGCTATCGCACATTTTTCTAAAAATATCAAAAAGCTAAAAGCCTACGAAGGCAGTACGGATGAGATCAATATGCATATTGCCAATGCCGAGGATGCATTTCAGTTTTTTACTTTTATGTATGAGCACAAAGTGACGATCCCGACACTCATCTCCAAAAAGGCAGACAACATCTTTTTGGAGATCAGAACTATCAAGAGCCTTTATGGAAAAATGCTAAAATAGCTTGTGTATCTATTTGCATCCGTTATGCTTCATCCACATCTCTCTGTGTCCCATGTCTATCGCCCATTGTGGTGGTGTGCAGTCTTTGTTATCACTCTCTTTTTCTGCTGCAGGTCTTTCACTGGTGATGGGGCTGTTTCCTACTGTTTTGACTGGATTTTCCATGGTGGTCTGGGCATTCGTATCTCCTTCGTCTGATTCAAACTCTTTGAGATCTCGTTGCTCCTGACTCATGGCCTGCATGGTTGTGTTTCCACCGTATTTATAGGTTTTCAGTGTGCCGTAGAGACCAGTGAAAAGTACCAGATAGAGTAGTGTCATCATACCTTGTTTAAGTCGCCGGGTAGGGTACTTTTTCTCTACTTCGCATACGCCGCCTGGACAGTTTTCCAGTTTGATGTTGAGTTTGTGGTAGAGTATACAGCCCAGGCAGATGCCAAACACAGATTCGAGGTAGAGCAGTATCAGGCAGATGACACAGGTGAGCAGTCTGGCGGGGGTCATGATATTATAGAGGATAAAATAGGCCATAATAAAGCCAAGCAGCAGACCCAGCACCCAGGCAAACTTCTTGGGCTTAGCCTCTACCCAGTCTGGCTCTTGATTGGAGACGATGAGTGAACCAAGTACCATATAGGGTGCGTACTTTGGATTGACAAAGATACGGATGGCAAACTCCAGGATAAAGGTGATAGAGAAGACCTCGGCATAGAAAAGCGTCCTAAACATAAAG
>JALVVQ010000281.1 GCA_027023325.1 Campylobacteraceae bacterium
GCAGGCAACGGTGGTGCTTAGCCCTGCGGAAAAGATTGTTGTGGATGGTGCTGCCAAAGACATAGTTACCGATGGAAAGATGCTCTATATAGGTACGGACACAGGCAAAATGCAGCGCTATAACATGCAGACCAAGCAGTTTGGTGCCGAGGTACAGTTTCCTGATATCGAGGACTTTATGGGGGACACGATTCATACCAGAGTGTCAAGCTTGGATGCCATGGATGGGAGATTTGCCATGCTGACTGATAGTGGTATTGGCGGCTATGCCAATATCTGGATGAGAGAGCATCATGTCACCACCAAGCTCCTGTCGCACAAGGACAAGAGAGCCATTGTAAAAATTCGTTTTATCGACAGGGATCATTTACTTTTTGGCTACCTTGGCAATGAAGCCGCACTCTATAGTATTCCGGAAAAAAAAGAGCGCTACCGCGTGCAGCTTACTGAGTCCAAGTTCTCAGATTTTGCACTCAATAATGACCGCACGAAGGCGGCGTTTGGTTGCGAGAGCGGAGAGATTACAGTCATTGATGTCAAAACAGGCAAGACAATCAAAGTACTAAGTGGCATCAACAAAGACAACACCTATAAAGTCGATTTCAAACATGGTATTGTCTCGGGTGCAGGACAGGACAGGGTAGGCTCTGTCTATGATCTCACTTCCGGTAAAGGCGAGGGCATTAAGGGTAGCTTTCTTATCTATGCCACGGGGCTGAGTCCCAGTGCCAAGCGTGTCGCCTTTGCTGTCGATGAGCAAAACACTATCGCTGTCTACAAAACAAGTACCCTTTCCAAACAGTATTTGCTTAAAGGGCAAAAGAGTACACTCAATGCCATTGTCTTTGTCGATGAGAAGACCATCGTCTCTGCCAGTGATGATGATACCGTGATGGTGTGGAAATTAAAAAACTAGAAACCCAAGGAGCGTGAAATATGAATATATCCAGTATCGTAGTGCAGGTCAATAGAGACAATTATGACAAGCTGACTGAGCTACTCAAAGAGAGTGAAATCTGTGACTATCATTTTGGTGATAAAGAAAAAGGCAAGATTATTGTTACCATAGAGGGCAAAGATGTAGGAGAAGAGATTGAGAAGCTGGTCAAAATCCAATCTATGCCAAGGGTGATTGCGGCAGACATGATGCAGACCTACCAGGAGGATATGCTCAGCGAGGAGATAGAGAAGCTCAACGAAGAGGATATGGTACCGGCCATGCTCAATGATGATACGATTGACGCCAAGGATATCGTCTATCACGGAGACCTCAAGAAGAAAGATATCCCCGGTATTGTATAATTTCGTCAAAAAGGCATATCTATGCTAGATGAGATACTCTCCTATCACCGCTATATGACCGAAGCATTGCTGCTGGTCATGCTTCTCAATACCGTAGTGCCATCACTGCTGAAGCACAATATTGAAAAAATGATTTTCTGGACACGCATCGGATACTTTGCGTTTTGGATGTTCTGGTCAATGAATATCTTTGCAGGGTTGATTGTGTTTATGTTTACCGGTAGGGCACTGACCTCTTCTGTATGGAGTATGATTGCCGTCTCTGTTCTGCTTGGTGTGATCGAAGCCTACCGTGCTATCCAGATCAGGAAGTTGTGGATGCGAGGGCTTGACGCAGGTCGGTTCTCCCTAGTGATGCTAGGTCTTGAAATACTTCTGCTTGTCATGGTCTCCCTTTTTGCCGTACAGGTATAGTGATGCAGTATCTCTATCATCCAGAGGCTTCGGTATCGCAGCTGTACCTGAGTGGTGAGAGCCATCGCTATCTCTTCAAAGTACGCCGATACCGAGCAGGAGACAGTACCTACCTGCGCAATCTCAAGGATGACATCCTCTACCAGTACAACATCACGACCTTGGACAAAAAAGAGGCCATACTGACACTCCAGACCCAGCAAGAGCTTAGCATCAAAGCAAAGCAAAAGCTGCATATCGGCTGGTGCATGATAGAGCCCAAAAATATCGAAAAAGTATTGCCTACGCTCAATGAGATTGGTGTAGAGAAAATCACCTTCTTCTACTGTGCACGCAGTCAGAAGCAGTTTAAACTTGATTTTAACAGATTGCAGAAGATACTGCTGAACTCCTCCCAGCAATGTGGTAGAAGTCAGATGATGACTCTGGAAACAATGGAGAGCCTTGAGGATTTTGTGAAGATGCATTCTGAAGCCTATTTATTGAACTTTTCGCAAAAGCATCTTTCGTCGACAGACTCCATTGAGACGATTGTGATTGGCTGCGAAGGTGGTTTGACTGATGCGGAGTGTGCGCTGTTTGATGCAGAAAGAGTAGTGGGGCTTGATACGCCGCTGATCCTGCGAAGCGAGAGTGCTGCCGTATCTGTAGCCAGCTTATTGCTACTCTAGCAGATCCAGTGAGTGCATTTCGGTGATCTTGAGCTTCCCATTCTCTTTTTTGGCGGTAAATGCTGCTTGGAATTCCCAGCGAACACTATGTTCTTCCTTGGATGTCTGCCCGGCAAGCTTGAGACTACAGCGACTCTTGTTGCTTCCTCTTCTTGGGGTGCAGTGATAGGATTTTATGTAGGTGAGATACTTTGCTCCGCCAAAGAGTGTCTCTTTGAGCTGTTTTTCAAATGCTTTTCGCTCTCTATGATAGTAGGAGAGATCAAGCAGTTGATCAAGCAGGAGGAGTTTGTCTCTTCTGTTTAGTACAACTTGAGGCAGAGAAGAGGCTTTGGGAGTCGTACCGATAGAGAGAGTACCCGAGGATAGTGTGGAGGTACTTTTGGGGACAGTGCCTATGGGGATGGTCAGCTTGTGATTGTAAAAGCCCTGCTGCCCTATGGCACCTTTTTTGGGGATAGACTTGATGCTGTTCTTGTGTTTGAGGCTACCGCGTATATAGAGGGTGAGCTGGCTGACCTGTGGGGGTATTTTGAGGGTGAGCGTGGCTTTTTTGGTCTGCTTTTTTGCCCACTGTTTGGCTTCACCCTCGATCAGAAGATACCCGCTTTGCATAGGCTTTTTTTGTGTGATATTAAAAATACTTGATGCTTTTGGGTAGCTTCTGATACGATCAAATCCATCAGATTGACCCTTCAAAAGTATATCCTGTCCGATACCGGGAAAAGAGAAAGAGAGCCAGCCGGATGCTTGACTAAAGCGATTGGTCATGCTGGCATCAATCTGTACGATTCGTTTCTGTTTGTCGATAAGCTTTGCACGGACGGTAATGCTGCCAAATGTACGGTCTTTGAGAACGGTTTTGTTGGATTTATTTTTATATGTGGGTGTGTTTTGCTTGGTGATTTTGCTTATAGGTTGTGCTTTTTTACTAAAAGAACAACTTTTTTATAGCCTAGCGTACAAGCCTTTTGTGTATAGGTAATGAAGCTGGCATCATTCTGCGCCACACCTGATCCTACCAAATACAACTCTGCCAGATGGTAGCAACCCATAGCATATCGTAAATCGCAAGCACGCTTGTAGAACTTGGCTGCTTTTTTGACTTTCCCCTTCTGGTCATAGAGATAGCCTAGGTTGTCACAAGCTTTTCCGCTTTTGTTTTGGCATTGCTTTGTAGGGTTTTTTAGTGCAACTGCATGGAGATTCAGTAGTAAAAAAAGAGAGAAGACCGTACTATATTTCTTCATAAAATTATCAACGATTGGCTCCAAAGTTAAATTACATAGTCGTATTATTCCAAAATATTTATTAAGTTCACCCATCTCCAGCAAACCGATGCGGGGAAGCAGGATTTAATGGTGCTTGGGAGTGTCGCTGATATATTTTAAACTTATTTCGGTATAATCCCAATCCTAAACGCTGTCTCAGCTAGACTGTTGCAGTGACCCTGTCGCAAGATATGGAAGAGCCTTTTGGGCTAGAGCAGGTTGGTTGCCTGTCGAAAAATAACTTTTCCAAGGAAAAACAATGAAAAAAGATATTCACCCAGAATATGTAGCATGTAAAGTCACCTGTGCATGCGGAAACAGCTTTGAAACCAAGTCCACTGTTGCAGAGAGATCTATCGATATCTGTAATGAGTGTCACCCCTTCTTCACCGGCTCTGAAAAGATCGTCGATGCCGCAGGTAGAGTTGAGAAGTTTAAGAGCAAGTATAAACTCTCTTAATCTAAAGGGCAGATATAGAATCTGCCCCTACATTTGACATGCTTACCTTTATCCCCACTCCTATCGGAAACCCCCAAGACATTACCATTCGTGCTATGAGGCTTTTTGAACAAGCCACCCTGTTTCTCTGTGAAGATACACGCCAGACCAAACGGCTTTTACGGCTGCTTGAAGAGCGTTTTGGTATGGTGTACCCGGAGGCTGATTTCCTCTCGTTTAATGAGCATAATGGGGCAGCACGGCTGGAGCAGATTTCACAAAGACTAGAGGCTGAAGCAGTGGTGTATGTCAGTGATGCTGGGATGCCGGCTATCTCTGATCCGGGACAATTGCTGGTTGTGCATTGTCAAGCGCAGGGGATAGCCTATGATGTGTTGCCTGGCGCCTCAGCAGTCACGACAGTCTATGCTGCTTCAGGGTTTAAGAGCGGAAAGTTTCTCTTCTTTGCCTTCCTCCCTCATAAAGGGAAGGACCGGGCAGCGGCTTTGGATGTCGTCATGAACAGTTTGCATGATATCGTCCTCTATGAGGCTCCCCACCGTCTGGAAAAACTCCTCTCAGAGATTGTATCCATGGATGCAGATAGAGAACTCTTTTTGGCAAAAGAGGTGAGTAAAAAGTATCAGCATTACTATCGTGGCAGTGCTGAAGTACTTGCTTTGCAGTTGGCTGAGACCACGATACGGGGCGAATGGGCACTGGTCATTGAGGCGAAGAAACAGAAGGAAAGGTCTCTCTCCTTCGATCAGGTCTTTGCTTTGCCGTTACCACCAAAAACCAAAGCCAAACTCCTTGCTTCACTGAGTGACAAGAGCACTAATACCTGGTATGAAATTTTAAGTAAAAAGTAAAAAGTAAAAATTAAAAATCTCAAAACGCAGATTCCAAGTAAAAATTGGATAAAATCTTCTATGATTATTTATGGAAAACAGGTGTGTCTGCATGCACTGGAAAAACACGATGAGAAGATCAGGACAGTCTATGTGGCCAAAAAGGGTATCTTGCCCCAGGCGCTCTACGACAAGTATCGTGAGAAAATTAAATTTCTAGAGAGCCGTTGGGCGCAGGCCATGAGCAAAGGGGGCAACCATCAAGGGCTTCTGCTGGAAATGTCAGAGCCCGAACCTGTCTCTTTGGAGCAGGTGAGAGAAGGAGCATTTCTCGTGATACTTGATGGTTTGACGGATGCGGGCAATATCGGTGCCATCACCCGCACAGCCTATGCACTTGGTGTGGATGCGATCATCGCAACTGGTGTAAAGCAGCTGCCTCTTGCAGCTATTGCCCGTACGAGTTCAGGCGCGTTGCTGGATATGCCTTTTAGGATACAGCACAGTGCACTTGACCTTCTTAATGAACTGGGACAGAGAGACTTTGTCAGCTATGGTGCTTCGATGGAAGGAGACGCAGTAGAGTCGATAGATTTTCCACCCAAAAGGGTACTGATTCTAGGCAGTGAAGATCAGGGTATTTCCAAAAAAATAAGAGCCAAACTGGACAAGACACTCTCTATCGATATGAAGAGGACATTTGATTCACTCAATGTCAGTGCGGCAGCAGCAATACTAATACATAGGATGGGTCATGCAACTAAATGAAGTCATAGAAGAAAACAGTATCGTAACGATTAGTAAAAGAACACGACTCTCTGTTGAGAATATAGAAAAATTGGTACATCGTGACTTTTCGGATATGAAACGAGTGAAAGCATTGGGTTTCATTTCTATTTTGGAACGCGAATTTGGTATAGAGCTAGATGCGCTCAGGAAGGAGTGCGGAGACTACTTTTCCTCCTCACCAGAAGAGGAGTTTGATGCTAGATTGGTTATCACTGCCCCTGAGTCAGATGAGCAAGCAGGAGGACTTCTTTCAAAATTTTTTATGTTGCTGGTTCTCTTTGGTATCGGCTATGGTGCCTGGTACTTTTTGGTAGCAAGGGACGATAGTAGTGAAAATAATGCAACGATAAGCAGTACAGGTTTTGTTGGTTCTATTGTCAATCAAGCAAAAGCATGGCTGGGAGATAGCAGTTCTTTGGGTGCGGGTGAAGCTCCTACCTCCGCTGATGGTGTTTGGGCCAAAGGTGAAGCAGAAAAGAATGGAACAGAAGCTGTCGTTACAGGCAAGAGTATGAATGAAGAAAGGGCAAGAGCTGAGAAAAATGATTCAGCAGCAGAAGAACAGATCATCAGGGAAGTAAAGCAGGAACAACAAGAGATTCTCTCTAAAGCCGCAGATGTAAGTGAAGTAAATACGTCTGCTGTGGAAAATACAGGGGATGGTGTATCATCTAATTTCGATAGAAACAGCAGAGTCACAGATGGAATGCCGGTACTTTCGCAGGAGGGAGATGTATTGGCGACAGAAGTTCCATCCATGACCAAAAAGAAGACAGAAGAGGCAGGCATGGTGCTGAAAGAAATTTTGCCACTTTCGACAAAAGCGCAAACAGAAAAAAAATCAAAGAATAAATCTAATACTATACAGATTGTGACACTTCATCCTACTAAAAAGGTTTGGGTAGGATATACGGATCTTGGCACGATGAAACGCGCAGCAAAAGTGATAGAAGAGGATATCGATTTTGATACCTCTTCAACAAGTTGGATATTGGTTGCCGGGCACAATGCTATTAATTTTGTTGTCAAAGGCAAAACAACGACGCCAAAGAAGAGAGACAAGAACTATTTCTTGATTAAAAATGGAAAGATAAAAGATATCTCCAAAGAAGAATTCCAAAAATTAAATAAAAGCACAGTCTGGTAGGAAAACAATGTTTGATGAAATACAGTTTGAAAAGATAAACAGGTTACCCAAGTATATATTTGCAGAGATCAATGAGATCAAGATGGCAGCACGCAGGGCAGGAGAGGATATCATAGACTTCTCCATGGGAAATCCGGATGCCAGAACACCACAGCCGATTATCGATAAGCTCTGTGAAACGGCACAAAGAGATAAAACACATGGCTATAGTGCGAGCAAGGGGATTTATAAACTGCGTCTGGCAATGGTCAACTGGTACAAGAGAA
>JALVVQ010000282.1 GCA_027023325.1 Campylobacteraceae bacterium
GCCAAAGCATACTGTGTGGGAAGGGGGCTCAAAGTTGGAGATCCTCTCGTTTGATACCCTCGGCTCCACACAAAGCTATCTGTTGAAGATGATAGAATCAGGAGAAGCTGATAAGGATACAGCAGTGCTCGCTCTTCGGCAGACAGAAGGCATAGGAAGCAGGAATAACCGCTGGGAGGGAGGAAGGGGTAATTTTTTTGCTTCTGTAGCGGTGGCTGCTGAGCACTTGCCCGAAGATCTCCCCATAGCCTCTGCTTCTATCTATTTCGCCTTTTTAATGAAAAAATCATTGCAGAGAGCAGGGGCAAAAATCTGGATGAAGTGGCCTAACGACCTCTACCATAAAGAAGAAAAAGTAGGAGGCGTGATCACCAAAAAGGTTTCCTCTTTTGTGGTGGGAGGTATTGGGGTCAATTTGAAAAAAAATCAAAACCGTTACAGCTCCCTAGATACCGATATTTCGCCCTTGATACTACTTAATATCTTTTTGGAGGAAGTGGAGAAAAAGCCAAAATGGAAGGAAGTATTTAGCCAATACAAGATAGAATTTGAACTTAGCAAATCTTATTTTACCCATCAAAATGGGCTGAAAATAGAGATGAAAAATGCCATATTGTGTGAAGATGGTTCTCTGGATATTGACGGGGGAAAGGTGTATAGTTTACGATGAGTGAAATTATTAGTATTGCCAACCAAAAGGGTGGCGTAGGAAAGACAACGACTGCTGTGAATCTTGCTGCCTCATTGGCAGATAGGGGCAAAAAAGTATTGCTTATCGATGCTGATCCTCAATCCAACGCAACCACGAACTTGGGCTACAGAAGAGGAGACTATGAGTTCAATATCTACCATGTCCTTATCGGTACCAAAGAGCTGGAAGATGTCATTCTCAAAACCTCTATCAAGAAACTACATCTGGCACCTTCCAATATCGGACTGGTCGGGATAGAGAAAGAGTTTCATGATGCACGCAAAAAAAACAGAGAGCTTATCCTGAAGAAAAAGCTGGACAGTATCCGCCCCAAATATGATTATATTATCATTGACTCGCCACCGGCACTGGGTCCTATTACGATCAATGCACTGAGCGCTTCGGATTCAGTGATCATCCCTATTCAGTGTGAGTTCTTTGCGCTGGAAGGGTTGGCACAGCTGCTCAATACCGTCTCGCTACTGCGTAAAACAATCAACCCAAAGCTGAAGATCAAAGGCTTTTTGCCTACGATGTACTCCAACCAAAACAATCTCTCCAAACAGGTATTGGCAGATCTGGAGCATCACTTCAAGGACAAGCTTTTCAGCTACAAGAAAAAGTGTATCGTGGTGCCACGCAATGTCAAAATAGCCGAGAGTCCGAGTTTTGGTAAACCGGTCACTACCTATGCCTCAGGATCCAAAGGCTCTGTTGCCTATAGAGCGCTGGCCTCAGCAATCATAAGGGCATAAGCATGGCATTGGGACGCGGCCTGGGGGCCATACTGGAAGAGGTGGGTGAAGCCTATGCCCAGGAGATGGTAAGTACGGAGGATATTGCTTCTTCGGAGATACAGGAATTGGTAGCTGAACTCGATGTAGCATTGGTCGACCCAAACCCCTACCAGCCAAGAAAACATTTTGATCAAGAGAAACTTCAGGAACTTAGCGACTCTATTCGTGAGCATGGTCTGCTTCAGCCTGTGGTGGTCGTGCCAGCAGAAGATCGCTATATATTGGTGGCTGGAGAACGGCGTCTGCGTGCGCACAAGCTGGCCAAGATCGGTACTATCAAAGCCATTGTGGCTGCTGTTGATCTCGATGAGATCAAAATGCGAGAATTGGCGCTGATAGAAAATATCCAAAGAGAAAATCTCAACCCTATTGAGCTTTCACACTCCTATCAGGAACTGATCAGTGTACACAGGATTACTCATGAGGCATTGGCAAAGATTGTGCATAAAAGCAGATCACAGATTACCAATACCATGCGTTTGCTCTCTCTGAGTGAGTATGCCCAAAAAGCCTTGATTACGCATAAGATCACACAGGGTCACGCCAAAATACTGGTGGGTTTGGATGAATCCAGACAAAAAGTGATGATAGATACCATTATAGGACAGAAGCTTAGTGTGAGAGAAGCGGAAAGACTGGCAAAGGGCAAAAAAAAGAATCCAGAGATGCCACAAAATGTCATGCCTGACTTTACTATTTCTGCCGAGGCCCAAAAGAGTATTCGCAACAAGCTTCCCTTTAAGCATGCTGTCAGACGAGATAAGATTGAGATAGTGTTACCAAATGAAGAAGCGCTGATACAGTTTATAAGTTTTCTTGATTCAAAATAGTATTTTAACCCACATTTAACACCCTATTCGATAATATTGCTTTAAATTTTTGAGAGGAGAGTAGATGCTAGATATTAACCTACCGTTAATGGTTGTGATGCTACTGATCTTTTTTGTGATGCTGTATCAGCTGAACAAAGTACTGTACAAGCCGCTATTAAAGTTTATGGATGACAGGGATGCGGCAATTGCCAAGGATCTGGATATTGCCAAGAACATGAGCGGAAATACAGATACTTTGCAGGCAAAAGCGCAGAAGCATATTGATGAAGCAAAGTCAGCAGCAGCCAAATTGCGTCAAGAGGTCATGGAAGAGGCAAAATCAAAGAGTGCGGAAGCGATTGCAAAGAAGCAGGCAGAACTTGAGAAGATGCAAGCCCAAGCCACAGTGAAACTAAATGAGGAGAAGGTGGCATTGCAAAATGCATTGCTTTCTCAGATACCATTGGTTAAAGAGGGCTTAAAAGCCAAATTTAGCCAACTTTAGGAGGAGATATGCGTAAAAAAATATTAACCATCACGCTCTTGGTATTGCCGGTGCTATTGATGGCATCTGGTGCCGAGCACGAGACAGGTCGCTACTTTGCTCAAACTGGTCGTCATACGGACTTTGTACCGAGAATATTCAACTTCTTGGTATTCGCAGGTCTGATTTATTATCTTGTGGCCTCACCGATCAAAGATTTCTTTCGTGGAAGAAAAGAGGGTATTGCAGCACAGCTCAATGAGATAGAGTCAAAGCTGCAAGAGGCAAAAGATCTCCAGAAATCAGCTGAGCATGCAGTGGTCGAGAGTGAGCTTGAGGCCAAAGGTATTGTAGACAGTGCCAAGAAAGAGGCGGCACTTTTGGCACAGCGTATGGAGGAGAGCAGGGAGAAAGACCTTGCATTGCTTGAGAAGCTTCATGCAGAGAAAATGGAGTACGAAGAGAGACGAATGGTCAAAGAGACTATCACTTCTGTGCTTGATGAAAATATCACAGGCGACGATATACCACTGAGTGAAAAGCAAGTGGTTGAAATTATCGCAAAAAAGGTGGCATAGATGGTGGAACTTGTAGCCAAAAGGTATGCAAAGGCATTGATGGAGATTAATGCTGGCAAGAAGGTGGATACTTTTATCACTTCGTTGAGTGCGGTAGCCTCTGTGCTAAAAGAGCCAAAAGCACAGGAGATTATCGCTTCTCCCTTGGTCTCTACAAACGAGAAAATTTCTTTAATTACAGCGTCACTGGGTAAGAAAGTGGATCCCATTTTGGAAGCGCTTATCAAAGTAATGGGAGAGAAGGGAAGATTGGGATTGATTCCCGACCTTACTGCTATCTTGAAATTTGAAAAGAAAAAAGAATCCAATAGCTTTGTCGGTCGGGTAGAGAGTAGAAATACTTTGGATGCCGAAGAGTTGAAAAGTCTGGAAAAAGCACTCTCCAAGCACAGTGGTGCGGAGATTGCGCTGGAGCAGGTCAAAACAGATTTAAATGGTGTGAAGGTTGAGGTTGAGGATTTGGGCTTAGAGCTTAATTTCTCTAAGGATAGAGTCAAAACAGCCCTGCTTGACTATATCCAAAAAGCACTCTAATATATTAATCATAGAAAGGAGAAGAGGTGGCAGCAAAATTGCAAGCAGATGAGATCAGTTCTATTATCAGAGAGAGAATTGAAAATTTTGAGATAGATGTAGATATCAATGAGGTAGGCAAGGTCGTCAGTGTTGGTGACGGTATTGCAAAGGTGTACGGACTAAACAATGTGATGGCCGGCGAGATGATTGAGTTTGAAGATGGTACTAGAGGTATGGTACTTAACCTTGAGGAGGCAAGTGTCGGTGTGGTTGTACTTGGTTCCACAGATGGTATCTCCGAAGGCATGAGTGTCAAGAGACTGGGCGCACTTCTGGAAGTGCCAGTCGGTGATGGCATGGTAGGTCGCGTGGTTAATCCATTGGGTGAGCCTATTGATGGCAAAGGTCCTGTCGAGGCGGCAGAGAAGCGATTTGTTGAAGAAAAAGCGCCTGGTATCATGGCAAGAAAATCTGTCCATGAACCACTTCAAACTGGTGTCAAAGCAATTGACGCATTGGTGCCAGTCGGCAGAGGTCAGCGTGAGCTGATTATTGGTGACAGGCAGACCGGTAAAACGACACTGGCGATCGATACGATTATCAATCAAAAAGGCCAAGATGTCATTTGTGTCTATGTGGCGATTGGACAGAAGCAATCAACCGTTGCCTCTATCGTAAAGAAGCTTGAAGAGCATGGTGCTATGGAATATACGATTATTGTCAATGCAGGTGCTTCTGATGCTGCTGCATTGCAGTTCCTTGCTCCTTATGCAGGTGTAACGATGGCTGAATACTTCAGAGACAATGCACGACATGCCGTCATCTTCTATGATGATCTTTCCAAGCATGCGGTAGCCTACAGAGAGATGTCACTGATCCTTAGAAGACCTCCGGGTCGTGAAGCGTATCCTGGTGATGTCTTTTATCTCCACTCTAGACTGCTTGAGCGCTCTGCAAAAGTCAATGATGCATTGGGTGCGGGTTCTATTACTGCTTTCCCTATTATTGAGACACAGGCAGGCGATGTTTCTGCTTATATTCCTACGAATGTTATTTCCATCACAGATGGACAGATTTTCCTGGAAACCGATCTCTTCAACTCGGGCGTCAGACCTGCGATCAATGTGGGACTTTCTGTCTCTCGTGTTGGTGGTGCTGCACAGATCAAGGCTACCAAGCAGGTAGCTGGTACCTTGAGACTAGACCTCGCTTCCTATAGAGAGCTTCAGGCATTTGCACAGTTTGCTTCTGATCTTGATGAGCATAGCCGTCATCAGCTTGAGAGAGGTGAGCGTATGGTAGAGATACTGAAGCAGCCTCCTTATTCTCCTGTACCGGTAGAAAAGCAGGTGATCGCTATTTTTGCAGGTACCAAAGGCTATCTAGATGATATTCCTGTTGCTTCCGTGGGCAAGTTTGAGCGAGAGCTTAATCTCTTTATCGATGCCAAGTATGCAGGTATTCTGGATGCTATCAGATCTACGAAAAAGATAGAAAATACAACTGAAGAGGAATTGCGTAACGCAATTGAAGACTTCAAAAAACAGTTTTCAGCATAAGAGAAAGGCTTAGATATGGCTAGCTTAAAAGAGATACAACGCAAGATTGGGAGCGTAAAGAATACACAGAAGACCACACGGGCAATGAAGCTTGTCTCTTCTGCAAAACTGAATCGTACCAAAGAGCTTGCGGAACAATCCAAAGTCTATGCTGCCAAAATCACTGAAATGATCCAGGATATTGCTTCCAATATCTCCAAAGATGGAGCATCATTGGACAATGTCTTCTTTAAAGAGGTCAAGAACCCTAAAGTAGTGGATATTGTTTTTGTCACAGCAGACAAAGGTTTGTGCGGTGGATTCAACTCGCAAACGATCAAGCGTGTGAATGCATTGCTTGAAGCGTACGCTGCAGAGGGTGTAAAGGTGAGATTGAGAGCAATAGGAAAGAAAGGTATTTCCTACTTCAAATTCAACAATATCGATATGCTGCAAGAGATCAGTGATCTGAGCGCTTCCCCTACCTACGAGAGGGCGGCAGCATTTATCGGTGAAGTGATTGAGGATTATATTAGCGGTGCTACAGATAAGATTGTTGTGGTACACAATGGGTATGTTAATATGATCACACAGGAGATTCGACAAGAGCAGGCAGTCCCCGTAGATGCCTCCGCTCTTACTGTAGATGCAGTATCTACCTCAGAATTGGAATTGGAACCGGATGATGACGATACACTACTTGAGGCACTGGTAAAACGATACCTAGAGTATCTGATGTATTATGCGCTCATTGACTCATTGGCTGCGGAGCACTCTGCGCGTATGCAAGCGATGGAGTCAGCAACCAATAATGCCAAGGATATGGTAGATATGTTGAGTGTTAAATACAACAAAGCAAGACAAGAAGCGATCACTACTGAACTCATTGAGATTATCAGTGGCGTTGAGTCAATGAAATAAGAAAGAGGAGAAAAAATGATAGGTAAAGTAATACAAGTACTGGGTCCTGTAATCGATGTAGATTTCGCTGATTACCTTCCAGGGATTAACGAAGCGCTAGAGACGACCATCACAGTCGAAGGCAAAGAGACAAGATTGGTACTAGAAGTGGCCATTCAACTCGGTGATAACCGTGTACGAACCATCGCCATGGACATGAGTGAGGGTCTGACTCGTGGACAAGAGGTGAGAGCCACAGGAGACTTTATTAAGGTGCCTGTAGGAGAAGAAGTACTTGGTCGTATCTTCAATGTGATCGGTGAGACAATCGATGATGCAGGTGATTTTGAAGCAAAAAATAGCTGGTCTATTCATAGAGAGCCACCTGCATTTGAAGAGCAAAGTACTAAAACAGAAGTATTTGAGACAGGTATCAAGGTTGTCGACCTTCTTGCTCCTTATTCTAAAGGTGGAAAAGTCGGACTCTTTGGTGGTGCGGGCGTTGGTAAAACTGTTATCATCATGGAGTTGATCAACAATGTTGCGCTCAAGCACAGCGGCTATTCTGTATTTGCCGGTGTCGGTGAGCGTACCCGTGAAGGAAATGACCTTTATCATGAGATGAAAGACTCGAATGTATTGGACAAGGTTGCCCTTTGCTTCGGTCAGATGAGTGAACCTCCAGGAGCCAGAAACAGAATTGCATTGACAGGTTTGACCATGGCGGAGTATTTCCGTGATGAGATGGGTCTGGATGTCTTGATGTTTATTGATAATATCTTTAGGTATGCACAGTCAGGTGCGGAGATGT
>JALVVQ010000283.1 GCA_027023325.1 Campylobacteraceae bacterium
TTTAAAGTCTGCACTATAACTCTTTCTCTTTTTACTCATATTCTCATTCCTTTGTTTCTCTATTTCTATTCTAACATTTGGAATAAGAAAGTTGATTTAAGTGGTCTAGTTTATGGGGAGCATTATAGAGGATGATGGCTAAGTTTCTAAACATAAAATATACTCCTTTTTGGCGAAGTATACCCTATCACGGAAGCCTTGTCATTCACATAGGTTCATCGTCTCGCAATGCGGTATTTTTTCTCAATCTGCTTAGGTGCTGTGGTGTAATGCCAAGATAGCTGGCAATGTGATATTGTGGCACTTTCTCCAGAAGAGCTGGGGTTCGGCTCATCAGTATCTCGTATCTCTCCTTGGCGCTCTTGGTCAGTCTGTCTATGACCAGATTGTGCGTGTATGAATAGGCCATTTCAGCCATCAGCCTGCCAAATCTTTCCGATTTTTTAAGTTTCCCATACATCTGTTGCATCTCCTCATACCCCAAAGAGAGTAATTCGCAGTCTTCCAAAACCTCAAAACTGATTTGAGAGGCAACCTGATTCACAAAGCTGTCATAATCTACCACAAAGAGGTTGAGCATCTGTGCATTTTCGTCATTGAAACAGATATTCCAGGTATGATCTTTGCCATTTTCATCAATAATATAGAGCCTCACAAGCCCAGAGCCAATAAAAAGGAGTGTATCACAAATATCACCAGCATAGTGTATCGTCTCGCCCTTTTTGTATCGTTTCAGTGTCAGTTTATTTTTAAACAGTGCCCATTCTATCGCATTTAGCGGCACATACGCATCTGTAAATGCTCTATAGGCAGTGTAAATATCTGACTTCATAAAACTTCATACCCCTGTGCGCCAAGTGCCTCGATAGCCATCTCCAGATTCTCTGATTTGACCAGAATATAGTCTGTATCATAGGTGGAGACTGCAAAGAGACTGATCTTGGCTTCTGCCAATACTGCAGAGAGCTTGGCAAGGATGCCCGTCAAGGAGAAGTCCAAGGAACCCAGCACCTTCAGGCAAGACCAGCCATACTCTGCCTGCTTCGCCTCTAGATCGATCGCTGCATCACAGACAATAGAGAGCTCTTTATCTGTCTTGGCGATAGAGAGAAAATGACTTGCATAAACAGCAGCAGGGATAGGATGCTGTGGTGGATATCGATAGATAGCAAACTGACCATCCAGACATCGCAAGCGCAGGTTATCCATTACATCAAGCCCCATTTGTTCACAAATTCCTCATCCCACTCTACCAATTCTCGTTCACGCAGGCTCTCCAGTACCTCTCGGGTACAGAGGGTATCGCCTGGCCACTCTCTGTCGTAGCCGTCATGCTTGTTTTTGTTGGTACCATCTACTGCGATAAAAGGCTCTAGAGCGATATCTCGCTGGGCATCGATATTGTTGACCACACGCCAGAGTAGCATATAGGGGTTCTCCAGATCATTCCCCTCCTCATCAACAATAATAAGCAGTTTGATGTAGGGACTGAGGCTATGGAGTGTGGAGATGAGATACTTCTGTGACTGCTGCTTGTCTACTGTAATGACGCAGATTGGACTTTTGGTATGGATCATATACTGCTTGAGTCCTTTGACCTGCGCATCGATCTGCTGCATCATCGCCAGTAACTCTGCATCAGTATGGAGCCTCTCTACCCCAGTAGCTACCTCTTCTTCTGTAGCATCGATTCCCAGTTTGCCCCCTACCAGTTGCTCAGGCGAGGAGTGATCGAGATGATCAACGATACCCTGAGTAATGAGGATCTTTTCCCTGTCCAGTCTGTTGAGAATATGCTCGGTGAGTGCTTCATGATCCTCCAGTGCAGGCGCATCCTCTCCGACAAAGATCGCATGCTTGACGAAACTCATCTGCCCTACCCCCCAAAACGCATGCATGAACTGCTGGGCATGTCCTTTGTAGAGGGTTTTCATCTTCGCCAGTATGAGATTGTGAAAGACACCGTTTTCGGGCATATAGTAGTCTATCAGATCAGGTGCCATGGGCTTAAGCATCGGTAGGAAGATACGCTCTGTCGCCCAACCCATATACTTGTCTTCCAGGGGCGGCTTGCCTACGACGGTGGCTTGAAATACTGGGTTCTTCTTCATCGTAATCGTCTCGATATCCATCACTGGAAACGGCTCTTTGAGGGTATAGTAGCCCGTATGATCTCCAAAAGGCCCCTCGATCTCGGTAAGTTCTGGATCGACAAAGCCTTCTATTACCACATCCACATCGGCAGGGATATAGATCTCGTTGGTCAGTGATTTGACGATGCGGGCATTTTGGTTACGCACAAAGCCATAGAGCAGTAGCTCAAACATCCCATGCGGCATCGGTGCCTGTCCACACCAGATATAGAGCGGATCACCTCCGATAGCCACAGTGACTGGCATCTTTTTGCCTGCCTTTTGGTACTGGTCAAAGAAATGGCTGGCATCTTTGTGTATCTGCCAGTGCATACCCAGACGGTTCTTGCCATACTGCTGGAGGCGATACATACCTAGGTTTTGCATTGAACCATCTAGAGAACGGGTATAGACCTGCCCCATGGTGATAAACCGTCCGCCATCCTCTTCCCATGTCTTGAGGACTGGCAGCGTATCTAGATCGACTTCTGCTTTGGGGATGACTACCTCTTGACAAGCACCTTTGCCCTTTATACGCTTGGGAAAGACATTTTTCAGCGAGAAGAGCTTGGGCAGCATTGCCAGTTTGGCTTTGAGCCCCTTAGGTGGCTTGAGTTTTAGAAGATCATCGATACCTTGTGCCACCTCATCAGGATGCTTGCCAAATATCTTCTCCGTTACCTCACGATTGGCAAAGATATTCATCAGCACAGGCATCTCATATTCGATCCCCTTGGCGCGATAGACAGGCTTGGTGAAAAGTATCGGTCTTGAGCCCTCCCGTTTGACCTCCAGATACGCCACATGCGGTATCTCTAGCTCTATATCCAGAGGCACATCTATGATCTTGAGGTTGCCATGCTCCTTGAGCCACTGTACTACATCTTGCATTGCTCTCCTTTGAAATCACTGCTTGCTACAACAGGGATATCTTGACTATAAAATCTTTTATCGTTGCTGATGATCACTTCACACCCCTCGCTCTTGGCAGCCACGAACTGCAGAGCATCTTCAAAATCACTGCTCTCTATCTCTAGAGCTTCCAGAGAGAGTGCATTGTTCATACCCAGCACCTTGCAGTGCTTGATAATGAGTGCCAAAAATGCTTTGGCATCCACCCCCTGCCTTTTAGCCACATAATCAATATTGACAAGGGTGATATCCAGCACTATACCGTCATGCAGTCCGATCTCAATCATATTGAGAAGCATCTCTGCCTGCTCTGCTCTCTCTCGCTGAAGCAAAAGATCCAAAAATATATTGGTGTCCAGAAATAGCTTCATCTACTGACCATCATTGATGATATGGTTATACCGTTCATCATCTGTCTGAAACTCACTGGAGAGCAGACCTTTAAATGCAGAGAAGCTACCCTCGATTTTCCCTTCTCGGTTTTGCAGCTGTTTGAGGAGTTGATTGTATATCTCATAAGGCAGTATCACTGCCCGTTTTGTTCTGTTTTTTTTATCTATCACCACAGTTTGCTCATTCAGTATCTTGGTAAAATTGGCTTGCGCCTGTGCAATACCCAGCTCCAACATAGTTATATCCTTATACTTATTTTATGATATATATATTATAATATAATCTGCTTTTGTTGTCAAGAAGAAGTGAACATTAACCACGGAAAGAGTATGATATGTTTACAAAATAAGATAGGTCAAATCACCCATGAAAATATTGGTCTCTGCACTGGAGCATTCTGCCAATGTGCACCTAGCATCACTGATGACATATCTGCCCGATGATGTGGAGCCCATAGGTATCTATGACCAAAACCTTGGCTCCCCTGTCGCGGATGTGCAGTCACTGGCTGTGATGGGGTATGTGGATGCTGCTAAAAAGCTTCGCTTCTATCTCAAGTTGGCAGCAGAGATGGTGAGACTGGCAGAAAAGGCGGACAAGGTACTCCTCATTGACTCCTCAGGTTTCAACCTCCCCCTTGCGAAAAAACTCAAGAAAAAGTATCCTGACAAAGAGATCATCTACTATATCCTCCCGGAAGCCTGGGCATGGAAACGCGGACGGATCAAAAAACTCGAAGCGCGCATCGATACGCTCGCCTCTATCCTGCCTTTTGAAAAAGAGTACTATAGTCAAAGTGCACCCATCACCTATGTAGGTCACCCTCTGCTCGATCAGATTAGTCAAGTTAAAACAGCAATCAATCCTGAAATCAAAACAGTCTGCTTTATGCCTGGCTCACGGAAAAGCATCATACGCAAACTCATGCCTATTTTTTATGAAGTTATCGATGGGATCAAAGTAAATGCTATCCTTGTCGTTCCACAGCACTTTAACCAAGAGGAGATACATGAACTTTATGGTAATCTTACGGGATTTGAGATTGCCTATGATGCTAGAGAGACTCTACTGAAGAGTGACTTTGCCTTTATCTGTAAAGGTACTGCCACACTGGAGGCCTCCTTGATAGGTACACCGTTTGCACTGGTATATAAGTTTGCCGCATTAGACTACCTGCTCTACAAGATGCTGGTCAAAATCCCCTTTATCGGACTGGGAAATATCCTGCTCAAGGCAGACAAAAACAGGGTACTCCATCCCGAGCTGATACAAGACGAGGTCACAGCAGAAAACCTGATCGATACGATGCAATCCATGGACAGAGAGCAGTTTTACCAAGACTCTCTAGCTCTGCTGGAATATCTCAAATATGGCAGTGCAGAAGCAACTGCTAAACTCATACTAAAGAAGAAACAATGAAAATCAATTTTATAGACCTAAAAGCCCAATACCAAGCCTACAAAGAAGAGATAGATAAAGAGGTGCTCGAAGTAATGGCCTCTGCCCAGTTCATAGGTGGGGAGAAGCTCAACAGGCTAGAGCATGATCTTGCTGCCTACACAGGAGCTAAACATGCCATAGGATGTAGCAGCGGTACCGATGCTTTGCTACTCTCTCTCATGGCACTAGATATCGGTCTCGGAGATGAAGTGATCACCACCCCCTTTACCTTCATTGCTACTGCAGAAGTGATCGCCCTGCTGGGTGCGAAGAGTGTCTTTGTCGATATTGATGAGGCGACCTATAACATAGATCCCGCATTGATAGAGTCTGCCATCACAGACAAAACCAAAGCGATCCTTCCTGTCTCTCTCTATGGACAGTGCGCTGATATGGATGCGATCAATGCAATTGCTGCCAAACACAATCTGCCAGTGATCGAAGATGGCTGTCAAAGCTTCGGAGCCAGCTACAAGGGTAAAAAGTCTTGCAGCCTCTCCACCATTGGCTGCACCTCCTTCTTTCCCTCCAAACCACTGGGAGCTTATGGGGACGGTGGAGCAGTCTTCACCTCTGATGATGCATTGGTAGAGAAGATCAAGATGCTTCTCAATCATGGTCAGAATGAGCGTTACAAACACAAATTTATCGGGATTAATGGACGGCTCGATGCCATGCAGGCAGCCGTACTCAATGTAAAGCTTACTTACTTTGATGCAGAGGTTGCCAAACGGGAAGAGATCGGAGAACGATACACAATGCTGCTCAAAGGGAGTAGCGTCATCACTCCTGCTGTCACAGAAGATAACCACAGTGTCTATGCCCAGTACTCTATCCGCACTGCAGACAGAAAAACCCTCTCTGCACACCTGCAATCCAAAGGTATCCCCGTAGCCGTACACTACCCTATGCCCTTGCATCTACAGGAAGCTTTTGCCTACCTGGGCTATCAAAAAGGAGGCTTCCCTCTATCAGAAAAGATCAGCGAAGAGATCATGTCATTGCCCATGAGCCCCTATCTCACCCAAGAGCAACAAGACTACATCATCTCTGCCATCAAGGAGGTATCATGATGAAAATAGCCATCGTCGGACTGGGCGCCATGGGGAAAAACCACTATCGCATCTTAAAAGAACTACAGGAGCAAGCCACTATCGTTGGACTCTGCGATGCCATACCGCTAGAGGGCTACAAAGAGCCCTGTTTCACCGAACTCACCGCTATGCTTGACAATACAAAACCTGATGCTGTGGTTATTGCCACCCCTACTTTTTTACATAAAGAGACAGCACTGATATGTATCGAGCGAGGCATTGATATCTTTATCGAAAAGCCTGCTGCTGCCACAGCAGCGGATGCCAGAATGATACTTGAGGCCGCACAAGCCAAAGGTGTCAAGAGCTGCGTAGGGCATGTAGAGCGCTTCAACCCTGTCGTACAGGCACTGCAAAAGGAGCTTGAGGGCAGAGAGATCTATACGATCTCTATCAGCAGGGTAGGTCCCTTCCCTCCTCGTATCGCCGATGTAGGTGTCCTGACAGACCTTTCTGTGCATGATATTGATTTGATGCGCTTTATTACCCATAAAAATATCAAAGACCAGGCAGTCTTCAAATCCAGAAAGATACATAACCATCATGAAGACAATGCCGTACTCAATTTTGAGCTTGAGGGCAATATTATTGCTAACATTCTCACCAATTGGCTTACACCTTTCAAAAAGCGGGTCATTGAGGTAGCATGCAAGGAGGTATATCTGGAAGCTGATCTCATCACCCAAAACCTCACCGAATACTCCGGCTACAGCAAACAAAACTCCTATGTCGTCAGAGACTGCCATATCAAAAAAGATGAACCTTTACTTAAAGAGTTGGAAGCCTTTATCCACTATGTCAAAACAGGAGAAAAAGGCTCTCTCGCAAGTATTCAAGACAGTATCATCACCCTAGAAGTAGCTTCACAGTCATGATACATCCTACTGCACAGATTGCCAAAGGCGCCAAGATTGCAGAAGATGTACAGATTGGTCCTTTCTGTCGCATCTCGAAAGATGTCATCCTAGGAAGTGGCGTTAGGCTAGAGCCCCATGTGACACTTGAAGGGAAGGTCACACTAGGGGAGAAAACCCACCTCCATGCCTTTGTAGAGATGGGAAACGGTACGGTAGCCATCACAATAGACAAAGGGTGCAC
>JALVVQ010000284.1 GCA_027023325.1 Campylobacteraceae bacterium
GGATTATTGCCCGATACAGATTTTTTTAATCTCAGAAATTACGACGTGGGGAGACCGGCTGGTTGCTGGAGTTTGAATTTGCAAGTGACTCTATATAATACATTATAAAACTAGTATCCCAAAACCTTGGCTTATCGTCCGAATTATACTTCAGAATCACACATATCAAAAATTGAGGTATTTACTTGGTGCGGTAATATTTGCAGCTGCTAAGTAGAATATATTTTAGAAAGAATGGAAGGGTAAAAAGTGGGAGGTGTGTCATCAGCAGCAAGGCAATGCCCTGCAGTGCCAAACATACATACGATTAGAACCTATACAAGTTCGATGATCGCCATAGTCGTTGCATCTCCTCTACGGATACGCGTTTTGATAATGCGTGTGTAGCCGCCGTTTCTCTCTGCGTACTTTGGTGCGATCTCGTTGACCAGCTTGTTAGTAGACGCCTTACACTGGAGCATTGCAAATACTGCTCTGTGTGCGTTAGAATCTCCATCAGCTGCTTTGCTGATCAGTTTCTCATAGTAGCTTCTAAGTTCTTTGGCTTTTGCCAAAGTTGTCTCCATTCTGCCGTGCTCTGTCATAGCAATAGCAAGGTTTTTGAGCAGTGCTTTTCTGTGTGCTGAAGTTCTATTCAGTTTACGATATCCATGTTTATGTCTCATGGGTGTCCTTTATGCTTTTAGTTGTTCTAATTTTTTAACAAGATTGACTCTGACATTCTCGTCCAGTTCGGAGTCTTTTCCGAAACCGTGCTCTGTCAGACACTCCTGTATCTCATCCAGCGATTTTTTACCAAGATTCTTGATATTTTTCAGCTCATTTGCACTCATCAATACCAGCTCTCCAAGATACTTGATACCTGCACGATCCAAAGAGTTGAAACTTCTGGCGCTCAGTCCAAGTGCATCAACGCTTACCAGATACGCCTTCAGCTCATTGCCGCTAGAGGCCTTTCTTGTTGGTGCGCTGTCAAGATCTATATCCAAGACACCATTAAAGACAGAGAGCTGCTTACTCATGGTCTCCAGCGCATTGGTAAACGCCTCAACAGGAGTGATCTGTCCATCTGTTTCAATATCAAAGATAATCTTCTCATAGTTAGGATTATCCTCTACCAAGACATTTTCAATCTTATAGTTTGCTTTTCTTACTGGTGTAAAGAAAGCATCCAGCGCAATCGCTTCACTGTCTACATCATCCCTAAGGTTTTCACTTGGTACATATCCGATACCTTTGGCAGTCTCTACCGTAAAGTTCAATTCTGCATCTTCATTCAGTGTTGCGAGCACTACACTCCCATTAATAACCTCTATCTGATCATTATTGAGATCTGCGGCGATTACCTCTCTGGGTCCCTGGAAGCTATAGCTTACAGTAACCCTATCAATATCATCTTTGATCTTAAACCGAATACTCTTAAGATTGATAATAAAGACAGCAACATCCTCATGCATGCCTCTTACCGAATCAAACTCATGTGCTGCACCCTCAATTTTGAGTGAAATAGGGGCATATCCTATTGAGCTACCAAGTACCAATCTTCTAAGTGGGTGAGCTAGTGTGACCGCATAGCCATCCTCGAAAGGATAAGCAATCACTTCTGCTCTTGTCTCACTTACTTCGTTAACCTCTACCTCTGTAGGCAAAAATGGCGCGACTTTTATTTTTTTCATGTACTAGCCCTTTGCGTTAGTTATTATTTGGAGTAAAGTTCGACAATCAAACGCTCTTCAACTGGGATCGATACCTCATCTCTCTCTGGGATACGGGTAAACAGTCCGAAGAGTTTCTCTTTCTCTACATCTACCCATTCAACCATACCTGTCTGATTGGTAAGCTCCATCGCTCTTACAATCTGTACATTGTTCTTGCTCTTCTCGCGTATCTCTACTTTGTCACCCGCTTTGGCACGGAAAGAAGGGATATCCACTCTCTTGCCGTTGACAAGGATATGTCCATGGTTGACAAGCTGTCGTGCAAATGCTCTCGTACTTGCAAAGCCCATTCTGTATACTACATTGTCCAATCTCTGCTCGAGCAGCTGGATCAGAACGGATCCTGTATTTCCCTCTCTTCTATTCGCCTCTTTATAGAGTGCTCTAAACTGCTTTTCGCCTATA
The DNA here is from genome assembly GCA_027023325.1 of Campylobacteraceae bacterium. Classification (GTDB taxonomy): domain Bacteria; phylum Campylobacterota; class Campylobacteria; order Campylobacterales; family Sulfurovaceae; genus JAAXPZ01. Next base: position 2,124 of record JALVVQ010000284.1, read on the forward strand.
CCGTACATAAATCTAGCCTTCTGCTTCTCTTGAAGCTGCTGACCATATTCGCTTATCTTTGTTCTTCTCTGTCCGTGCTGACCGGGCGCATAAGGACGCTTCTCAAGCGCGCTTTTGCCTGCCAGTCTTCTTTCACCTTTGAGACCCAGGTCTGTACCTAGTCGTCTCTCAAGTTTCTCTACGGGGCCTGTATATCTTGCCATATCATTTACCTTTAATTATGTGAATCAAGTATCAAGCATTGCCACGCAATGCATACCGCAATCGCTCATACTCAGTGAGAATGAATTATACTCTACGCTTTTTTGGAGGTCTGCATCCATTATGAGGGAGCGGTGTGATGTCTTTGAGCGAATAGACTCTAATGCCCTCTATCGCACCGATCGCTTTGACCGCAGTATCTCTACCTGAGCCTGGACCCTGTACTTTGATGCCTACCTCTTTAATGCCGTGCTCTTTGGCTTTTGCCATGGCATCTTCTACAGCTTCCTGTGCTGCAAATGGTGTGGACTTCTTGCTTCCTTTGAAGCCTAGTGCACCGGCACTGCTCCATGCAAGGACGTTACCCATCTCATCTGTTACCGTAATTACCGTATTGTTAAAAGTGGCAGCCACATACACTACACCTTTGGCAATATTCTTTTTTGATTTTTTCTTAGCCATCTGCTTCTACTCCCTTACGCCGCGCCGACAGTTTTACGCTTACCTTTTCTGGTACGCGCGTTTGTCTTAGTCTTTTGACCACGAACAGGAAGTCCTCTTCTATGTCTCAAGCCTCTATAACTACCAAGATCCATCAATGATTTGATATCTAGCATCACTTTCTTTCTGAGATCACCTTCCACCATAAAGTGCTCTTGTATCTCATTACGGATAGTCGCCGCTTCAGCATCGCTAAGCTCATGCACTCTCTTGTTGTAATCAACACCCGTTGCATCAAGAATCTTTCTTGAACTATGCAAACCTATGCCAAAAATGTAAGTAAGTGCATACTCCATTCTCTTCTTCTTAGGTAAATCAACACCTGCTATACGAGCCATATTTATCCTTGTCTCTGTTTATGTTTTGGATTTTTACAAATCACTCTTACGACACCCTTGCGCTTGATCACCTGGCAATCATCACACATCTTTTTAACCGATGGTCTAACCTTCATGGTTACTCCTGTATATTTTTGCACTCAAGCATCACAGTGTGACGCTCATTTTTCGCGTGGCACGACGATGTATTGTCCTACCAATCCTTGAGTAATCAGTGCTACTTAATCAAAGATTCTTCACGCAGTTCTCCACTACCTTTTTGGGATAGGGAGGAGGATTATATCGAAATGTTTATTAAAATACTCTGATATGTGGATATCTGCCCTCCTCCTCTGCCGCTCAAGGCGCCACAACCTCTATCTTTAAATTCTCAAGTCCTCTGAGGTCAAACCTATCCACTGCAAAAATATTTACACTGTAGTTGCCTTCAGGCACTGCTTCTTTGAGAGTAATATCTCCATTTGTACTAATATCAAAATAGTCCGGCCTTGTACATGTGCTAGCAAGTGCTTCCTCGTAACTATAATTATCCCAAGAGACATATTCGCGGATAGAATATATATCACAATTGTATTTCTCATACTTGTATATATCAAATAGTTGAAGTGCTCTTTGGCTTTTTCTTTGTAAAATATTAGTAATGACAGATCCTGCCAACAGGTTACTGTCAATCTTTATCACTGGTCTTTGAAACTGAATAGTCCAGTTTGGATTTTCGATTATATTTACCATCACTTTTGCCTGTTGACTAGTATATCCATCTTCATTTTTGGCGTATATACCAAAAGGTGCCATATTTCCTATATTCTCATATATCAACGAATCAGCATCGTTTATATAAATGTGACCATTTTTATCCACACGAAAGTACTTATAATCGTTTTCGCAACGCTTATCTATCTGTTGCGCATAATATGTGTAGCCACAGTCCACTCCTCCGGATTTATATTTAGGTAAATCTGTCCACATATTCAGGATAGGTGTATTGCCTGTCTTTAAAATGGATACATGTCCAAGCACATCATCTGTAGTAATGAGCGAGAGATTCTCTTCTGCTATGCCAATGGTGGCTCCTGCTATAGCAGGCTCATGATGAATCGGCTGAGTGATATTATCCACATTTATGGCTATCAGCCCACTATTTTTATTCGTAACATAGGCAATATGCTTTTCCCTATCTAGCGCTATTCCATTTAAAGCATCGCCAAACTTCTGATTAAAATTTATAGCCAAAATCATTGCTGGTTGTACAGGATTATATATGTCATAGATATGAAATCTTCCATTGGCTTGATATGCAATATCATGATCAATAAAATTAAATTCTGCATCAATAGTATGACTAATCTTTTCTACCAAGCCGTGGCGCTCTACATATTCTTCCGTATTGCCATATTCAGAAGTTGCAAATATAATACTCTTTTCTTGGTTGGCAACAATATTCTCTTGCATGCGACAGCTATTGCCATTATCAAGAGATTCCGAATAGAGGATTTTGGGATGCTCGATATCGCTAACATTGTACTCCTGCAGCCCATAACATGTTTCGATGGCATACAACTTTGTACCTTTACTTGACAACATAACATCTTTGAATATGTAAGGCTGTATATTGTCTTGAATTTTTCCAAGATAGGGTATCGTTGCTATCACTTCTGGGAGCAGATTGTCCTGTGTATCAACAACGGTAATCTCTTTTTTGTGTGCAATATAAAGTCTTCTTCCATCAACAGAAAGATCAAACCCCCCGTACTGATAAGTACTTCCAGACAATAACAATTCTCCTACAATCTCAGGAGATACTTCATTTTCGATATCCACCACCTTCAGACCCTTACCTGCATCAAGCAGGTAAACATAGTGCTCATCTTTGGACAAAAGAATATCTTTCGCCTCCCCCTCTGTCGCAACAGAAGAGATTATTTCAGGATATGCTGGATCTTCTATATTTACAATAACCATACCGTCCTCGTTACATATATACGCTCTGTTTTTTGCATTGTTGAGGATAGTTTCTCCCGGTTCCCCCGGAAGCAACAGCTTGGAGAGAATCCTATTTAGGACATTGACCACAACACTGATCTCCTTCCCGCTCGAGTCGCCATAGACAACATAGATTTTAAAAGCGTATTGCGGTTTATATTTTTCTGTATTTTCTCTACTATTTCTACTTAATGTACCGTTTCTGTCTATACTGAAAAACCGATTATCAGTTCCTACATAAGAAACAGTTTTATCTCCGACATTGATCTTTCCGAGAACTTTATCGAGGTCACCCTGCATCATATCAAACATGTAACTGTTTCTATCTATGACTATATGCACTGGGCGTTTATTGCTCTCTCCTGTTGCATTGGTTGCACCGAGTGAGAGATTGTACTCATAGCTATCTATATTGGTCAGTGAATCTTTCACTCTGATGGAGATTGTGCCATCGCTGATATCCTCTCCGGAGGCGATAACCGCTTCAAATGGCGAATCCGGTTCAAGCTTAGCTGAGACCAAGGGACTGTCTCCGTGATAGCAGATGACTCTTTCGATCTCCGAATTGACCAGAATACTTTTAGACACAGGACCGATTTCTATGGTGTCTCCATAGCAATATGGTGGTGCATCTACGATATTTTTCACAGAAATTGTCAGGTAAACTTTTTTGTTTGCTCCTGTTTGATTGATAGCCTTGATATATGTGCTGTAATATCTTCTTTTCTCATAATCCAAAGAAGCATTACTGTCTACTCTTACTGTCCCATTGTTGTCAATACTGAAATACCCCTCACGCCAGTTGGCATAGCTATACTCATCTGGAACTATTTCAAATCTCAGTATGGGGCTGTCACCTGGTGACGCTATGGAGATACGACCCACAACTGTACCGACCGTTGCATTTTCTTCTACTTCAAGATTGGTTTTGCGTAACCCTGGAACCGTGTCAGGCTCATCGGTCACATGTATGGGTATATCTACCCAACCACCTGCTCCTGCTTGGTTCTCTGCCCTCACCTTGACTCTGTACTCTTTTTGACTTTCGTAGTCCAAAGATTTTTTTATTTTTAGTGTACCGTTTTGATCGATTTCAAATACATCTGTCGTGTTTAGCTCATAGGCAGAGATTGGCGTATCTCCTGCACTCTCAAGAGAAACAAACCCAACAATAGCTCCGATAGTATTATTTTCTTTTATGCTTAATGTGCTAGGTTTGAGCACAGGTACTATCTCCGCCACATTTTCCACCACGATATGCACCTGTGCGGGCTCACTCTCCCCGGCGCTGCTTTGTGCTTTGACTTGCAGATCATAAGATCGTTTCTGTTCATAATCTATAGCTCCAGCGATGCGAAGCGTACCATTGGTATCTAGCTTAAACAGATCACTGCCCGTACCACTGAGTGAAAAAGAGGTTATGGGGGTATCGCCTTGTATTTGCACTTCTATCACAGCGATCTCTGTATCTACAGCAACATCTTCTCTCACTGATGTGGTAAGGTTCTTTAGCTTGGGTGGGGTATCTGCTACATCTTTAAGTCTGATGATCAGATTGACCTCTCGACTATATCCTGCTTGGTTTCTCGCTTTGATTTGAAGATTGTAAATGGGCCGTGTTTCAAAATCCAGCGAATGTGCGATGGTGATGTTGCCCTCTCTATCTACAGCGAAGTCACCAGCCCCCTCTCCAGAGAGTTCAAATGCCTCTATCTCGCTACTGCCGTCATACAGTATATGCATACTGCCCAACCGACTGCCTACCGACAGATTCTCCTCCATATTGTTGAAGACCGTATCATCCAGCACCGCTGTCTCTTCAGGCAGATCATTGACAAACAGACGCAAGGTAAGCTTCTGACTA
>JALVVQ010000285.1 GCA_027023325.1 Campylobacteraceae bacterium
GTATAGTATATCTAGTCTTAAAGAATAATTATTATTATATAAATATTATTCTTTATATAAAACGATTAGTAAGGATAGAAAAAAGTCAAAATATGCTGAGTATTGTTAAAAACTCGCTATAATTTCTTTGATAGGGGGAAAGTATGGAATTTTTAAGTCGTTTTACACTATATGATGTTTTTTTGGTGGCTATTGGGCTTGTGCTAGCCAGTACTATTCGGATTTTTAATAATTTGTGTAAAGAGCAGAAAAGACTTGAAGAATTTGATTTACCGGCAAGAGAGCAGTATAAACTTATGTATACATATATGGATTCTAGGAAATGAGAATGTTTCAAAGAGAGAGTGAGGAGCGGATGGTTTTATTAGAGGAGAGACTGGGTAAAAGGGAGTTTCAGCAAGCAATTGAAAATAATGATTTCCTTTTCTTTTATCAGCCTATTTATGCTTTGAGAAATGAGACATTGATAGGTGTGGAAGTATTGTCTCGATTGAATTACAAAAAAGAAGGTATTTTGATGCCGAATTTCTTCTTGCAACAAGCTGTAGAATGCAATATGATGACAGAAGTTACTGCCTATCTTCTTGACCATGTGCTTTCCCAAAAAAGGTTTTGGTCCACACAGATGGGTAAAAATATTGATACTACGATTAACTTGGGAATATCAGATATTCGTTCTGGTGTTTTTACGGAAATGCTTGAGAAGAAGATGCTGGAGTACGATACGGACCCTTCTATGGTCACCATAGATATCTCTGAAGAGATATTGGAAAGGGGCTATGACGCAGTTTTTGAGGAGTGTTATATGCTCAATAAATTGGGTGTAAAGTTAGCGATAGATCATTTCGGAAAAGGAAATATTTCTCTTGGTTATCTTGCCACGCTTCCCCTACATGCAATAAAAATGGATAAATCTATGATTACGGGAATAACAGAAAAAGAAGGAAAATTGCGTTTGGTATCAGGGATTATCTCCATGGGAAGAAAGCTAGATATAGAGGTGGGTGCCACCTTTGTGGATTCGAAAATGGTTAAAATACTTCTTGCTAGAATCAACTGTCAGTTTGTCCAAGGAAACTATCTGGGAAAGGCAGTTCCTGCTTTTGAGATCACCGATTTGATTCGTAACAATTAATAGATTACTGTACCCGTAGTGGCTGCATTGAGATTAATTTTTTCTTTAGCTGTTAATCTGACAAGGAATCCGTAATTCTGATAGTATTATGTAAGTTATATTTTTTAATATATACTTAACCATTTTTTGGATAAAGTAATATTAGATAAGCTTTATCCAAAGGATTGTAGTGCAGTATCATGAACTGGTGATTTCAGAGCAAGGCAGATTGGATAAACTTCTCTCTGTGCAGCTAAGTCAGAGCAGGAATCAGATAGAAAAATTAATACGCGAAGGACTAGTCGAGGTGGAAGGAAAATGTGTGACTAAGCCTAGCTTCAAACTTTCTGAGGGTGACAAAATCAGATACAGCTTTCGTCAAGCGTCCTTGCAGACATCCTCTTTGACATCGATGACAGTAGATTTTGATATTGATATCCTCTATGAGGACGATGATCTATTGGTGGTCAACAAACCAAGTGGTCTGGTGGTGCATCCGGCACCTTCTGTCAAGGAGCCCACATTGGTAGACTGGTTGGTGCAAAAAGGGATATCACTTTCCACAATCTCAGGAGAAGAGCGATACGGAATAGTGCATCGCATTGATAAAGAAACTACTGGCGCACTGGTGATTGCCAAGAACAACGAAACACATCAAGTACTTAGTGAGCAGCTCCAAGACAAAAGTATGGGTCGCTACTATTTGGCATTGATTGATCTGCCACTGAAGGAGAATGGGACCGTGGAGGCTCCTATAGCCAGAAACCCGAAAAATCGCCTCAAGATGGCAGTGGTGGAGGGCGGAAGAGAGGCTAAGACTGAGTTTGTCCGTGTGGCAGAGAGTAGTCGCAATACCGCACTGATTGCAGCCAAGCTCTACACGGGTCGTACCCATCAGATACGGGTACATCTAGAGAGTTTGGGACGCCATATTTTAGGTGATGAGCTATATGGCTTTAAGAGCAAAAAAGGTAAAATCCCTAGAGTTTATCTTCATGCCTATATGTTGTATCTGATTCATCCCTCTACCAAAAAAAGGCTAGAGATTGTAGCACCCTTATTTGCCGATATGGATGCATACATAGAACAAAATTTTGATAAAGGAGAGATAGATGAAAAAATCCAGAAAATATATTTTCAAAATTGCTTTGCTTCTTTCGGTCATTCTGCTTAGTGGGTGTTCCACGCAGGGGATATTGGCCATAGGGAGTGATGAAACTCTTCCGAGAATTACAGGCATCAAGCATATCGTAGGTAAGGGTAGCATAGGGTTTGAATGGTCGGCAATTAAAGACAGCAGGGTCAAGGGTATCAAAGTGTATAGAGCCATCCCACAAAATACGAAAGATCAAAAATACACTAAGATAGCAAGCATTGATGACAGGTATGCAACCCATTTTGTCGATAGGGGTATTGTACCTAACCAAACCTATCTTTATACATTCACCACCTATAGTCTATTGAAGGAATCTTTACCTAGTGCAATCATAAGGGTACAAACACGAGAGGCTTTTGAGGCAGTAAGTTTTATCAAAACCTATAGTCGCGACAAGGGTGTAGTTAAGGTACTTTGGAGTCCGCATCCTAGTGCTGAGATATCGGAATATATCATCGAGAGAAAAATATCTGGTGGAAAATGGAAGTATCTTGCACTGGTCAGAGGGCGGCTTATGCCTGAGTACATTGATGAGTCGGTTGCTATCGGGTACACCTATAGTTATCGTGTGATAGCACGCAGCAGCAGTGGAATCAGGGCACTTCCGAGTGAAGCTTCTGTGCTCAAAGTACAGTAAAGGAGAATCGGTACTGTGCCTCATGTAAAAGTCAAACCTTTCGATACCGATACAATTGAAATGCATCTTGAGAAAGACGAGCGCTTTGTTTTTAGGGCACTTTCGCAAAAAAACAGTGATGAATTACTTGGTTTGTATTACGAGGGTAACGCCTTTGTCTTACAAATTAAAAAGCGAGAAGATGCTTACCTGATCAAACCAGACAGTATTAGTAGACCGCTGGATGTCAATAAAATCAAGCGTGCACTGGCACTACTGACGGAGACACTGAATCTGGTTGTCTTGCATTCCAATATTGCATTTTCTGTCAATAAGCCCTCATTGGCAGAAAATGCAAACAAAAAGATTAAGGATTTTGAGGCCCCGCAATTCACCAGAGAAGAAATTGCAATTGAAGTAGGCTTTGGCAGCGGAAGGCATCTGCTGCATCAGGCAAAGAAAAATCCAGAAGTACTCTTCATCGGTATTGAGATACATACCCCTTCAGCGCAGCAGGTACTCAAACAAATTGCTTTGCAGGGGATTGATAATATATGGATAGTCAATTATGATGCAAGGCTTTTACTGGAGATGATGCCGTCAAATAGTTGCAATGATATCTATGTGCATTTTCCCGTACCATGGGATAAAAAACCTCACAGGAGAGTGATTGGTACAAGTTTTATTCAAGAGTCTATGCGTGTTTTGAGCGTGGATGGAAGACTTGAGCTCAGGACAGACAGTGATCAGTATTACCGCTATGCGCTGGAGACATTCAGTGCCTATCCCAAGATTCACTTCCATGTAGAGAAAAACAGTGATATTGCAGTGACAAGTAAGTATGAGGATCGTTGGAGAGCACAGGAAAAAGACATCTATACTGTGACAGTGGTATGCATGGAGCACTCTGAAGGTAAAGTGATGGATTATGATTTTACTTTTGATAGACAGAAAAATAGAGAGGTGACAGCAGAAATTTGTACTCTCAAAACAGCAGTGCATGAGCATTTTTTTATCCATTTTGAGGAGTGCTTTGTCATGAAAGAAAAGAAGGGAATGCTTGTCAGGATCTCGTTCGGTAGCTTTGACAGGCCGGAACAAAAGTATCTGTTTGTGACTCAGCATGACATCAGTTACTACCCCCAAAATCCTGTAAAGACGGAGACCAACTACCGTGCACATCAGCAGATAGGAGAATTTATCTATGGCTAATATTATTTCGGCATCACACCTGACACTGGGATACAACAAAAATGATGCAGATATCATCAAAAATGCCAATTTCAAGATTAAGAAAGGAGACTTTGTCTTTATCACGGGTCCAAGTGGTAGCGGTAAGTCAACCCTATTGAGATCTTTTTACGGACAGCTCAAACCCAAGAGCGGAAACCTACTTGTAGGCGCACAGGATATGAACAAGATCAGCAAGAAGAAGCTTCAAGAACTTCGCACCTACTTTGGGATTATCTTTCAAGACTATAAACTTATCAATGAGTGGAGTGTTGCCAAAAACGTAGTGTTGCCGCTGATCATTGCTGGATACAATACAGATGTGCAGGAGACACAGGCAAAAAGATTGCTCAAGCATGTCAAACTTTCAGAGCATGCAGACAGGCTTCCTCTGGAGCTAAGTGGTGGAGAGCAGCAGCGGATCGGTGTAGCCAGAGCATTGGCAAAAAACCCCACATTGATTCTAGCTGATGAGCCTACTGGAAATCTGGATGAGTACTCCTCTAATGTTATCTGGGATCTGCTGGAGAATGCCAATGAACAACTGGATGCAACGGTGGTAGTGGTGACACACAGGATACCCAATATTTTCAGTATCCCCTACAGACATCTCATTATCGAAAATAAGGGCATCTATGAAGTACATTAAAGAACACATTATGTTTATTTTTCCCATGCTGGCTATTCTGTTTGGTATTGAGTCGTTTATCGTTTTTAATCGCATGAGTCAAAATTATGAACAGAGCCTAAAGGCGGATTACTCCATACTCGTCCTTGCCAACTCACCTATGACACTGCCCGACTTCAAACAATTGGATGGTCGTATCAACAGACTGGACAGTATAGAAAAACGCGCTATTGTCAAAGAGATGGCGCAGGGCATGCACGGTATCTCAGCTGAGGATATCATGCAGTCTTTACCGTATTTTTACACAGTGCACCTGGGAAGTTTTTTGGATTCGCAAGAGATTGGAAGGATCAAGGAGATGCTACTTGCTTCCAAGCATATCAAGAAAGTAGAGACTTTTGGGAAAAGCCACAACTCGAGCTATAACCTTTTTGTATTTATCAAGGTGGTTCTGTGGACTTTTGTAGGTTTCATGACATTTACCAGTCTCTTTTTGGTGATTAAACAGATGGAAATATGGCAGCTTGCACACAGGGAGCGTATGCAGGTGATGGAGATATTTGGTGCCTCCACGATGCTAAGAAGTGGGATACTCTTTAAACGAGCGATCATTGATGCGATTATCGCTACGCTGCTTACAAGTGGACTTTTTGCCTTTTTGCGCTTTGTGTGGATCAAGCAGAGCCATATAGACTTGCTTATGCAAAATGAAGCACTACTCTTTGCCTATAAGGATATCGCTATATTGGGCGGTATTGCAATGTTTATCGTGATTACGGCAGTCTTGATGGTGGTAATAGGCAGCAGGGAGAGTAAACTTTGACTAGAACAGTATGGCTTCTTCTCCTTTCTGTTTCACTGGCATTTTCTGCCAAAACAACAAAGATCAAGAACCTGTGGGATCAAAAAAGTGACTCCACGGTAAACCGTATTCATTCCAACAAAAAAGATCTTTCCAAAACAGATAAAAAGCAAAAACAACTTAACAGGCAGCTCTCAAAGATAGCTAAGTCAATTCTTAAGGCGGAAAAAGAGAATAAAAAATTGGCCAAGATACTCAAAGAACTCAAAAAAAACAAAGAGAGCAGTGAAGAGAAGTTTTCGGTCGCCAAAAAGAAGATCAATGCCTTCGAGGGGAAAGTGACGGCACTTGACCAGACGATAAAACAGCAAAATGCCCACTTTGTTTCTTTGCTTATTGATCAGTTCTCTCTGATGATTGTGATGGACAAGATAGAGAAAAAGACGATAGACTCTGTGGTGATGCGAGAGATCTATGAGACCTACAAGAAAAAAAATGTACAAGATCTCAATAGGCTCAAGACGGAGATAAGCAAAAGTCTGAAAAAGAAAAAAGAGGTGCTTGGATATCAGAAGAAGATAGAGAGAAGCATCTCCGAGATCAGTAAGAAAAGAGAATCCTACCGCAAAAAGAAGATAGAGAAAGAGAAGCTGCTCAAAAAACTCACAGCAGATGAAGCAGCCTACCGCAAAAACATCAAAGAGCTGATGCGAAAGCAGTCCATGATTCGCTCTACGCTAGCGAAGCTCAACATCATTCGTAAAGAAGAGATATCCAAAGAGAGAGCGCTGGAAAGAGCAAGAGAGGTGGAGATAAACCGCAGGGCAACAGCCAGAAATGCTGAGAGAGAGGAGGGTACGCAGGGGCATGTCTCCGCCAAGTCTTTTGCCAGCAATGCACAGGTCAAGCAGGTAGGAAGCTCCTATCACAGAGACAAGATCTATCGTTACCGGGGCGCCAAAACGATCTCCCCGCTCAGGCGTGCGCGACTTGTCAAGAGTTTCGGTACTTATATTGACCCGATTTATAAGATGAAGATATTCAATGAGTCCGTGACGCTTAGAGCAGCCAATTCAGACGCCAAGGTGCGCAGTGTACTCAATGGCAAAGTGGTCTTTGCCGGACAAAACAGTATGCTGGGTAAAGTGATCGTCATTGCACATGGAGGGAAGCTCCATACTGTCTATGCAGGACTCTCGCGTATCTCTCCGATAATCAAGGTAGGTAGTCGAGTCAAAAAAGGTGCAGTGATTGGCAAGGTCAAACGAAAACTGATCTTTGAAGCGACCAAGGATTCGAAATATATAAACCCAGTCAGGTTAATTCGGATTTAGGGGAATGTGTATAGTCTGGGTTGAGCCCTGCAGACTAGGATGTCTGTAGAAACCAGAAGCCCTCGATAGACCTTCTAGTAAAATCTATGGATTTCCTGAAGCATCGTGTCCACTGTGACATC
>JALVVQ010000286.1 GCA_027023325.1 Campylobacteraceae bacterium
ATGGCATGGGCGATACAATTGAGCCAGGTATCTATATTCCAGATGCATTTGGGATCAGGATCGAGGATATGGTCGTGATGGAAGAGGGAAGAGCAAGAGTGCTCTAGGACGACGATGCCGCGTATCACTAAAAACCTACATGAGGGACTCACGCTTATCCACTCCTCCTACTATCCAAGGCAGCAGTCTGTGTTGCATCCGCGTCGTCACCAGGCGCTGCTGGGTATCGGGGGCAATGTAGGCGATACGATACGCAGATTCGAGCGTCTTTATCTTTTTTGGGTAAAATCCCCCTATATTACCGTGGTGGAGACATCACCGATACTGAGAAATCCACCATTTGGCTATCTGGATCAGGATGATTTTTACAATGCGCTGGTCACCATCCAGACAAATTTGACACCGATACAGTTATTGGACTATATCTTGAGAGTAGAGAAACGGTTTGGACGCAAACGAAGCTTTGCCAATGCACCTCGGACATTGGATATCGATATGATATTTTATGATCAACGCAAGGTAGACAAGCCACGCCTTACGGTACCGCACCCACATTGGCGAGAGAGAGACTCGGTAGTGATACCACTACAGCAGATGAAAGGAATCCCATGGTCGAAGAGACATTTGTAGCCCCCAACCCCAGAGAAGCATTCGAGCTTGCCAAAGAGAAGTATGGGCATTTTAGTGAACTGACACTACTCAAGGCCATACAGATCAAAAATGACGAGGGTAAGCTGGTTTCCCAGATTACCGTGTCTGTCTCCAGCAGCGATTTTTTGGACAGTATCGGGTATGATGAGGAAGAGGAACTGGCCAAAGAGATTGATGTGCTCAAAGAGCAGATCAATACGATGAAGCAGCTTGTGTCTCCTAGGGATACCGTAGAGGGACAGCCTGTAATCGATGCTGTCAAAGCAGTGATGCTGCAAAGAGGCTTGAGTGAGACTTGGCTGGATGAGGTGCTGGAAGAGGTTTCTCAAAGTGCTGTGGCTGATGATGAACAGCTTTTACTCTCCTATATTATGGATGAGGTGGATGAGAGGTTGCTGGTAAAACCCGAGGTCTTGTCTGAGCAGAAAATCATGATGCTGATAGGTTCTACAGGTGTAGGCAAGACGACCACAGTTGCCAAGCTGGCAGCACGCTATGCATTGCTCTTGGAAAAGCCGCTGAAAGTCGCACTGGTCAATTTGGATACTTTCCGGGTAGGTGCTTATGAACAGTTGGAGCATTATGCTGGTCAGATGCAGCTTGCCCATATCAAAGTCGAGAGGGTAGAGGCATTTGCTGAAGTACTTCGTGAGCTGAAGGGTTATGATGTCGTCCTGATTGACACTGCAGGTATTTCTCCGTATGACACAGGGAAACTCATCAAGACCATTGAGTTTCTCAAAAATACCGGTGAACATAAGATAGAGACCTCTCTGGTGCTTTCTGCTACGGCCAAAAGGGAGGATATCATAGATATTTATGAACACTTCTCATTTTTGGATATAGAGAGTGCGATACTGACCAAATTTGATGAGACCAAAAGAGTAGGAGAGCTTTTTGGATTTCTGATCGAAAAGCAAATACCGGTGAGCTACATTTCCGGAGGACAACATGTGCCTGATGATCTAACGGTAGCGACCAAGCAGAGGCTGATGGACAGATTTGTGGGTGACCTTTATGAGTAATATGCAAGCCAATGGACTACAGCAGACACTGTTGCGAAGTCAAAACTCAAAACTATACTACCTCTCGTTTGAGCCTTTAATGCTCAAAAAGAGTGAGCTCAAGACCCTTAAAGAAGATACGGTTTTGGCGCTTGGAAAAAAACTCCCTCAACTCTATGTCTGTCGCAAAGGTGTGGTGGTAGGTCAGGTGGATATCGGACAGATCAATGGTGAAGAGGTGGTGATCATCTCTGCCAAAGAGCGCATCCCCAACCTGGGAAAACCTGAACCCAAACATGTGGTGTTGGAGTGTCGGATTTCGATACTGCCAAAGAGCTCTTTTGTGGTAGGAAAGCTGGTGAGACTTTCAGGAAGCTCGTTGGATCATATACTTCTGTTTGTCAAGCAAGAGTTGGTCGCTACTGCCGCATTGGTGCAGAATGAAGAGGGATATTTCCTCCAGATCAAAAAGGAAAATTAATGGCAAAAAAAGTCCTGCTTGGTATGAGTGGTGGTGTGGACTCCACTGTTTCTGCTGTACTGTTGCAAAAAGAAGGGTATGAGGTGACAGGAGTCTATATGAAACTCCACGATAATGAAGCCTATCATGAAGAGAATTTTCGAAAAGTGAATATTGTGGCTGAGTATTTAGGCATAGAGGTGCATTTCCACGATCTCTCTGAGCCCTTTGCGGAAAATGTCTACCAATATTTTGTTGAGGGATACAAGGCGGGGATTACCCCCAACCCCTGTGTTATGTGCAACCGTACGATCAAGTTTGGAGAGATGGTGGCTTTTGCGGATAGTTTGGGGATAGAATATGTAGCCACAGGACACTATTTGCGTACAGATGGACAGTTTATCTATCAGGCAAAAGACCCTTCCAAGGATCAGAGTTATTTTGTGGCAGAAGTCAGGGCTGAAGTAATTCCCAGACTACGATTCCCTCTAGGTGAATGGATGAAAAAAGATGTCAAAGTCTTCGCTTCTAATATTCCTGTGCTTCAAAGTTTTGCTACCCAAAAAGAGAGCAGTGAAATCTGTTTTGTAGAGAATGATTATACGGAAATTTTGCAAAAGCATATGGATATCGATAGAGAAGGTGAGGTGCTTGATGCAGAGGGGAACATTGTAGGAAAGCATAGAGGCTATATGCACTATACCATAGGAAAACGGCGCGGATTTACCGTGGATGGCGCCCATGATCCCCACTATGTCACGCAGCTAAAGCCAGAAAGTAACCAAATCGTAGTCGGTACACAAGAGAGTCTTTCGGAGCAGGAGTTTGCAATCACTCAGATTAACCTGTTTGAATCACAGAATGATTTTGAATGTCTCGTAAAAGTACGCTACCGTACCCAGGCAATCCTCGGGAGGGTCACAATAGAAGGAGACAAAGGCTGGGTAGTATTATCCGAGCCCGTCTTCGGGCTTGCCAAGGGGCAGTTTGCTGTGTTCTATGATGAAGACAGACTGCTTGGTGGAGGCATGATCGTCTAGAAGGTCTCTTAGAGTGAGACCTGCTTCTGCTTGCTATGCTCCATAATCCATTGATGGAGATAGAGTGCTGCAAGTATCAGTCCCCCACCGATGAGCAGGTGTGTATAGTTGATGCCTTTCCCCCAAAGTAACAGATTGACGATGAGACCCAGCGGTACGACGGCATTGTTCATGATCGCGAGTATGCCGGAGTCTACCTGTGTGGCACCTCTGTTCCAGAGAAAATACCCCAGTCCGGAAGCTACCACCCCCAGCCAGATCAGTACTGTCCACTGTGTGGTATCAGGTGTGATCCTTGCCATATTGCCAAAGAGCATAAAGGCAACGGTCGAGATCGCCAAAGCACCAAAGTGAAAATAGCCAAAGATACTGGACTGCTTGATGTCCTTCAGCGCTTCATTCTCCAGAAGTTTTTTGTAAAGCACCTGCCCCAGAGCAAAACAGATATTGGCACCCTGCACCATCATAAAGCCAGTGAAAAACCCAGGATTAATCTGCGAGGACTTGATCACATAGGCACCAGCCACTGCCATGGCAGCCGTCAGGAGATAGAGTGGGTTGAACGAGCCTTTGAGCAGGTCATAGATGATTGTCACATAGAGTGGGGTAAAGATGGTAAAGAGCAGCACTTCAGGTACAGAGAGAAAGAGAAAGGATTTGTAGAAAAAGAGATACATCATCCCAATCTGAATCATACCGATACCCATGATTTTGAGCTTGAAGTGGTTAGGGAGTTTGAAATTGGTAAAAGGCAGAAAAATCAGTGATGCCAAAACTACCCTGATGAGTACTGCAAAATAGCTATCCAGTTTACCAGCCAGATAGACGCCAATCAGAGAGAAAGAGAAGGCCCAGATAAAAGTAACAAGTGTGAGTAGTCTCATAAAGCTCCTTGGAATTTTTGTTTGAGATTATAGCGTAGCGTGCTTAAGCCATATTTTTGATAGAGTAGATATAATTTTAGACATAAGTAAAATCTCTTTTTTGTTAAAATTTGTCATAAAAAATTACAACTTATCTGAGGTGGGATTAAACTTTTCAAAGCTCCATGTTGGTTTAAGTTGTAAAAAAAGTATGTCAATTTGTCATACTTTTCAGTAAAATGTAAAATATATGACATAATGTCATATATTTTACTAAAAGGAGGGTATAAATGCTAGAATTAATAAAAAAGTTAGGATTTGTACCTAAAGAGAATACTACAAATATTTTTCAAAAACATTATGCACTTCATGATGATTATCGTATTGAATTTAATATACAAAATAAAACGATTGATTTTGGCTCCAAAATCTTTTTTAATAATACTAAAAAATCTACTCAAAATTTTACAAAGCAAGAAGACTTAGTTGTCTTAGAATGTGTAGACAGGTTACTAAAAAAAGGTTATCCTCCGCAAAATATTATTTTAGAAAAGCAATGGAAAACAGGACATGGTACCAGTGGGCGGTTAGATATATTGGTTACACAAGACAGTGAAGCCTATATGATGATTGAGTGCAAAACATGGGGTAGAGAGTTTGACAAAGAGTTTTCCAATTTACAAAAAAACGGTGGACAGCTTTTTACCTATTTTCAGCAAGATAAAAAAGCAGAGATTTTAGTTTTATATACTTCTATATTAGATGGAGAAAATGTAGTATATAAAAATGAGATTGTCAAGATAGAAAAAGAGTACCGAGATACAAGTAATGTAAAAGATTTTTATGATAGATGGAATAAGCTTTCTAAAAATAATGGTATTTTTGAAAATTATGCCAATGCCTATGCCTTTGTTAGTAAAGCCTTGACAAAAAAAGACCTACAAGTATTAAAACAAGAAGACAGCAGTTTTATATTTAATCGTTTTTTAGAAATTTTAAGACACAATATAGTCTCTGATAAGCCCAATGCTTTCAATAAAATTTTTACACTTTTCTTATGTAAGATTATCGACGAAGATAGAAGTGATAATGAACAGCTTCATTTTCAATGGCTAGAGGGTGAAGATACTCATATCTCCTTTCAAAAAAGACTCTCTGACCTCTACACAAGAGGAATGAATGAGTTGCTTGAAAAAAAAGTAACAGATGTAAGTGATAGTGAGTTTGACAAACAGTTTCAGCAAGTCGATGATGAGTATAAAGCTAAGTTCAAAGAGATGCTTACAGAGATGCGACTGAAGAAAAATAATGAATTTGCTATAAAAGAGGTGTACGATGATGACTCTTTTAATGAAAATGCCATTGTGGTAAAAGAGATAGTTGAATTACTTCAAATCTATCAAATACGCTATAACTATAGACAACAGTTCTTAAGTGATTTTTTTGAGTTACTTCTCACTACAGGACTAAAGCAAGAGTCAGGTCAATTTTTTACGCCAGTGCCTCTTGCTAGATTTATCATCAAAAGTATGCCTATTACACAGATTGTTGAGGAGAAAGTCAGTAGAGGAGATAAAACAGATTTACTTCCTACTATCATCGACTATGCTGCTGGTTCAGGACATTTTATAACGGAGTCTATGGAAGAAGTACAGAAGTACATAGACACTATAGATGAAAGTAAATTGACGCCTACCTCCAAAAGAGCAATCAAAAGTTGGAAAGCAGACCCTTTTGACTGGGCGGAAGATTATGTGTATGGCATAGAGAAAGACTATAGACTTGTAAAAACAGCAAAAGTAAGTTGTTATCTACATGGTGATGGTTTAGCAAAAGTGATACATGGCGATGGACTGGCTGACTTTGCTACTGCCAAAGAGTATAAAGATAGACTCAAAGTAGCCGATAAAACATACACCCAAGACAATAAAGAGTTTGATATTGTGATTTCAAATCCTCCCTATTCTGTCTCCTCGTTTAAATCTATGATGGATAGTGCAAAAGCAAAAGATAACTTTATACTTTTTGATAGACTTACAGACCAAAGTTCAGAGATAGAAACACTGTTTATAGAGAGAACCAAGCAACTACTGAAAGATGGAGGAATGGCAGGTATTATTTTACCCAGTAGTATTTTAAGTAACACAGGTATCTATACACAGGCTAGAGAAATAATATTAAACTATTTTGACATCGTCAGCATTGTAGAATTGGGTTCAAATACCTTTATGGCTACAGGAACAAATACAGTCATACTCTTTCTTAGAAGAAAAAACAATGCTGACCATTTGAATATCAAAGCTTCAGTTGAAAAGTTATTTACCCATAAACAAGATATTACGATCAATGGTATTGAACATCCATTACAAAAATATCTTGCACATGGTTGGGAAAACATAGGTATTGATGACTATATGACACTCTTGGATGATATGCCAAATGAGACACTTTTATCCCATGAAATCATGAAAGCGTATGTAAACAAACTAAAAGGTGATACTTCAGAACAATTAGAGCAAATCATCAATATAGAAAAAGAAAAATTGCTCTATTTTGTGATGGCATACCCTCAAAGGGTCACTGTTGTCAAAACGGGTGAGAAAAAGGCAGAGAAGAAGTTTTTGGGTTATGAGTTTAGTAACCGTAGAGGCAGTGAAGGAATACACCCTACCCAAAGAGGAAGTACCATAGACGAATGTACTTCACTGTATGATGAAAGCTCTTATGTAAACACATTAAAAGCAAATAGCTATATTTATGGTGCTTTTAATGGTGAGTTTAAAGAAATAGATGAGAGTTTGAAGCAAAATATCTCTTATGTTGATTTGGTAGATATGTTACATTTTGATGGGGTAAATTTTGAAAAAAATATCTCTTTGAATGTTAAAAAAAAATTTAAGATTGAGAGTCGGTGGGATATCGTCAAATTAGG
>JALVVQ010000287.1 GCA_027023325.1 Campylobacteraceae bacterium
GGCTTCCCTACCCCTCAACGGTATCAACAAGGAGCTGGGAAGAGATGTGATGGAGGGAGCAAATACCTACTTTAGATACACCAATGATACTGGCGGCATTCATCATAAGCGCATAAATCTCATTAGCTATGATGACAAATATGAACCACAGAACACCCTGAAAAACACCCATACACTGATAGAAAAAGATCATGTCTTCGCTCTCTTTGGCTTTGTGGGCACGCCGACCACCAAGAAGATTATGCCTGTCATCAAAGAGATCCCTTTTGTGGCTCCCTATACGGGTGCTGCATTCCTGAGAAACAGTGAAAAGCAGAACATTGTCAACTTCAGAAGCTCCTATGGTGAAGAGATTGAGAATATTATTCAGTACCTTACGGAAAAAAAGCATATCCATCGGTTTGCTATCTTTTACCAAAATGATGATTATGGTATTGCCGGCTACAATGCCACTGTCAAAGCACTCAAGAAACGCAAAACTACCCTTGTCAGTGAAGGCACTTATAAAAGAAATACACTCTCCATCAAACATGCGTTACAGGAGATCAAAACAGCCTCCCCAGAAGCTATCATTCTAGTGGGCGCGTACAAACCCAGTGCCAGATTTATCAGACAGTGGCGTCAAAACTATGATCCTGAGACACTCTTCGCACCCATCTCTTTTGTCAATGCAGACGCACTCATAGGGGAGCTGGATGGCAAGGGCACGCATATCTATTTTTCTCTCACCGTTCCCTCCTATGATGACAACAGGCTAAAAATAGCCAATACCTACCGCAGACTACTGGCACGATACTACCCAGACAGCACCCCATCTTATGCCTCGTTTGAATCTTTTTTGGCAGCTAAAGCAGCTGTCTCAGCACTCAAAAGTATCCACGGCGGTATCACCAGAGAGGGATTTGTCTCGGCACTCAAAAGACTCGGGCGAGATACCCTCGGAGATATTCCCATCAACTACCACAACACACAGCTGCTCAACCAGGTTTATCTCTCAGTGTACAGAGACGGTGCCTTCCATCTAGTAGATGAAAAGGGGCTAGCAGAGGAGAAAAAGCAATGAAGGGTCTCTATACCAGAGCCAACGACTATCTCGAAGCCCTGGAGTTCTCCAAGAAGACCAAGATGCTTATCGGTATCATTGCGCTGGGTATGGCTGCGATCGGATTTTTTATGCTGGTTTCCATCTTTGCTATCAAATATGACTACGAAACGCTCTTTCAAAAACGCACCCTCTCCCAAGTCAGCCTCGAAGATATCAAAGATATCTACTCTGTCAATATCCATGATACACTCAACGATATCAAGCACCATGCCATCAAAACGGAGGATGCCGCTGAAGTCATAGGATCTGCGATAGAGATCATTCAGACACAATGGAAAAGCTACCTTGATTCCAGCCAGAAAGATATCGGAGGTTTGCCGTGGCTTGCCAATGCCTGGCTGGGGCTTTTTCTCCCTGGCTACACCATCGAGCGCGACAACTACTATCAGGACAGTCTCCTCTCCAAAGTCAAGAAAAAAATGCGAAAGATTGATGCCAAAAGCCTCGCCATTATTCATGCCGCTCGAATCAAGGTAGACCAGCCTCTCAGCGATACCATAGAGAGTCTTTTTTTGGACATCAATGCGATCAATATCTACCTCTCCAGCCTGATCAAGTCACATCTCAAAGAAGCCATCGCAGAAAAGCAGCGAAATGACCGTATGTTCAACACCAGCATTATTATGCTGTTCCTGCTTATAGGATTTACATTTCTGCTGAGTATTTTTATCGCTTTGCTGCTCATGAATCACTTCAAACGACTCAATGACTCTCTGGAATCCAAGGTAGCGCTGAAAACAAAAGAACTCAGAACCCTTAATACCTCATTGGAGAAGAGAATTGCCAGAGAGGTAGAGAGCAGCCGCAAAAAAGATCAGGTGATGTTCCAGCAGGCCAAGCTCGCCAGTCTGGGAGAGATGCTACAAAATATCGCCCATCAGTGGAGACAGCCTTTGGGGGCACTCATGATGATTATCCAGGGATTTGAGAGCAAATTTATCGCAGGTAAGCTCGATGAAGCCTTTATCACCTCCCGGGTCGAGGATGCGATGCTGCTGGCACAGAATATGTCAGATACGCTGGAAGACTTCAGGACTTTTTTTCATCCACACAAAATACATCGACAATTTGATCTGGAGAGTGCCATACAAAAAGCTGTCGATCTCACCAAATATCAACTGGAAAAAGAGAAAATAAGTATCACAGTAGAGCAGACAGAGAAGATCAATATCCATAGCTACGAAAATGAACTGACACACATCCTTCTCAATATCATTAATAACGCCAAAGATGCACTGTCGCAGAGCAACACGACAGACAAAAGCATACGCATCTACAGCAAAAAGACGGATACACATGCTATCATCAGCATCATAGACAATGCCGGGGGTATAAAAGATGCTATAATTGGCAAAATATTTGAACCCTACTTCACAACCAAACACAAGAGCGTGGGTACTGGGATTGGACTCTATATGTCCAAACAGATTGTTGAGAAGCATATGGGCGGCAAGATTAGCTGCAAAAATATTCAACATAAAATGGGAAATCGTGACGGTACACTGACACAGTGCGTGATGTTTACCATAGAGATACCAAAAGTACACAAAAGGACAAAAATCGATGCATAAAAGAGATTTTGAGATACTCAATGGCTTCAACATTCTCTATATTGAAGATGAGGCCGAATTGCTCAAGCATACCACTGCCATACTGGAGGATTTTGCCAAAAATATCTTTGCTGTGCGTACCTGCGATGAAGCGATCGCCATACTGCAAACGCAGCATATCGATGTCATCATCTCTGATATTCTATTGGAAAACGAAAGTGGTATTGAGTGTCTACGGCACATCAAAGAGAAGATGGGACTCAAAATTCCCGCCATTCTCACCACAGCCCATACCGATACAGAGCTGCTGCTCGAAGCGATCAAACTCAAGGTAGAGAACTATCTGGTAAAACCTATCAGCATCAAGGAGCTGCTCAACTCTCTGCATGATATCCTCAAACCTCTCATTCAGGAAAAAGAGATCAGGCGTACCCAACATATCATTAAAACAATTGCTGCAGTCATTGACGGGAAACAGGTGGAGCTGGTACGCTTCATTATCCGTAGTCTAGATGATGACAATCTGCTCAACTACTCCTACAGTGACATCATGGAGCAAACAGGCATTAGCAAGCCAACTATCATCAAGCTCTTCAAACAGCTGCTTTCCAAGGGTATACTCGTCAAAGTGCAGAACAGAAAATACCGTTTTGACGCAAGAAAATTGGATATTAGACCATAATCCTCTCTGGATGACGATAGAGATTCATCCCCTTACCCCGCACAAATCCTACCAGCGTCAAACCAAATTTCTCTGCGATCTGGAGTCCCAGACAGGTGGAAGCCGTGCGTGATGCCAGGATCGGTATCTGGTGCATCACCGCTTTGGCAACCATCTCCGAACTCAATCTTCCACTGACCATGAGAAATGCTTTCGAGATGTCGGCACTGTCCAGCAATGCCTTGCCGATCACCTTGTCTATCGTGTTATGCTGCGCAATATCTTCTGCGATATAGGCATGCCCAGCATCAATATAGAGCTTGGCAGTATGCACACAGCCCGTCTCCTCATAGAGAGGACATTGGGTGTAGAAAGCTGCCATCTGCTCTGAGAGTAGTGAGGCAGAGATCTGATAGTCATCCTGCATCATCTTTGCATCGATCTGCGCGGGGTCAATATTTGCCGTCATGCTTTTGCCGCATCCGCTGATCACCACCGCCTCGCTGTCGAGTCGTTCGATCCTTTGACCGTCTGCCTTGGCGCTGATATCGACACGCATCCCATCATTGAGCAGGGTCATCTCTGTGATATCAGCCAAATCTTCGATAATCCCTTCACTCATCAGATAGCCCACTGCCAGCTCTTTTTGGTCTACAGGCGTGCACATCACAGCACCCAGCTTGGTACTATTGAGCCAGATCTCTAGCTTGATCTCCCGAATCAGTGTATCCTCAAACGAGTACTGTTCGCTGCCTTTGACTTTGGTAATGATGGTCTCATAGATTGGTTCCACATACGATCCTTCTGGATAAAATACTGCTATTATGACATAATTTTGATATTGACTTGAAGTGCAAGAAAGTAAAAAGAAGGAAGAAAGTATATATTTCCCCGGACAAAACCGGAGATTTTGGGTAAAAGCTGAACCCACCTTTGTGTGGGCGACACGCACCCCTGTGATCAGCTTATCAGGCGGGTATTGCACCGCTGTCACTAGAATAATGCTCCATGTACTCAAAGACATCTTGGGCATATTTTCTATTCTCTATTTTGGCAACTGTTCCCATCTTGGGGCAGAGCTTCTGTATTTCAGACTCAAGTTGTCCCGCCTCGTAGATACGCTTCCATTCTACCAATGAGTGTGCCATGGCTACTCTAGGTGTCGGGATACTGCAGCCCCCTGCTTTATGCAGCACCTTATTCAATATCTTCTCGCCTTTGCTAGGATCAGCCGACCCAGCTGTACTTAGCACACCAAGACCTAACAAGATCAGTAGTATTGGCCTGATAGTTCTTTTCATCTCTCCTCCTTTATTATTTATTTGCATCTGTACCCGTGATCAGGTGTTCTTCCACTTCATGTCCTTCAGCATCTTTATAGTGCTCAAAGTATTCATCATGCTCTTTAGGGTCAAGGTAAAAGAAGTTTTCACCAATATAATACATTGACAGCATGATGCCCAAAGCACCTAGCGCTATCGCCCACTCTGTCCAGCTTGGAGAGTAGTGTACCCAGGTCGGTGCCAGTTGGTACTCCCTGATTTTCATCGTCTGCATAGGATAGGCCAAAGTATCATGCACCAAGTCATACCGCATAAAGAAGATTCCTACCATTCCAGAAAGAGAAGCGTAGACAAGTTTTTTGATCGCTTTTGCCTTGCTGATGAGAATAATAAGAAAAGGAATCAGCATACCCAGTCCAAATTCACCAATCAAAAACTCAGGAGAAGTCAGTGCATGTATCGCACTGGCAGCCCTCTCGGGCACATTACCATAAATAGATGTCATGAATCTCCAGAATTCAAAGAACATCAATATCGCTATCAAAAGCCCAAGCAGTCTGGCAATATGTACCAAAAAGGTAGAGATTTGCTCATCAAACTTCATTTTGTACCTGAATCCATACATTAGAAAGATCAGGTAACTACCCGTAATCATCGCAGAAAGGATGAAATAGATAGGATAGAATACACCGTTTGCCACGGGTCGTCCCACCAGAAAGCCAAAGACCGCTCCGAGGTTGGAGTGCGCAGCAAGCCCCACAAGCAATCCTCCCAGTCCAAACATCGTGGACCACTTATGGTCACCTCTGGAGAGGAAAATAAACTCCATAATAATCAATCCAAGGTAGACAGAATAGAGTACACCCATTCCCCAGATTGCCGAGGTCATACCCGGAGAGATCGTATTGTAGATCGCCATTCTGACAGGGTGCCCTATCTCAAAAGCGATTACGGCGAAGCCGGAAACAATCGTGATAATCGCGCCAAAAATCGCTCTTTTTCCTATAAATTCAAAACTCTTAAACTTAAACACATGCCCCAAAGAGGAGATGATACACAGTCCCGTAGAACTCACGACAAAAAAGATATACATCGCAATCAGTAATCCCCAGGGGTGCTCTCTGGTGATACCATAGGCATGGTGCCCATGAATCAGATAATTGAGCACGCCTATCACAAAAGCAGCCAACAGTATAATCGTCACAGTCATCATAAAAAGGTTGAACGGTGTCTTGTCAAATTTGAAAAGATTCTGTACCGTAATCGGCTTATGTGGTATTATTTTATTAAACATTTCTCCTCCTCCTTATGTTAGGTAGAACAATTTTGGTTTGGTACCGATATGCGCCTTGAGCGAAAAGTGCTCTCTCGTTCTAAGCAATTCACTGATCTCGCTCTCCGGATCATCCAAGTCACCAAAAGTTCTGACTTTGGTAGGACAGGTATTTTGGCAGGCGGTGGTCGTCTCTCCGCGTGCCAGTCTCGTATCACTACAGAAGGTACACTTATCTACCGTCATCGTCCTATCATCTACATAGCGCGCATCATAAGGACAGGCTACCATGCAGTAGCTACAGAGGATACATTTATCACTGTCCACTCTGACCACACCATTCTCGTCATAATAGGTTGCATGGGTGGGGCATACTTCCTGACAGGGGGCATTTTCACAGTGCTGGCATTGGGAAGGGAGAAAGGTATTGGAGATGATATCCAGTAATGGCCACTCGCCCTCTATCTCTTTCACACCTACCCAGATACGGTGTTTGTCTGCCCCCAATAGGACACCATTCTCCTCTTTGCAGGCAACTTCACACGCCTTACAGTTGATACAGTTCTTATAATCTAAAGCCATTCCATAATTAGCCATGACTACACCCTCCTTATCTCGACATCGGTACTATGCATTACTGCACCTCCAAAGGTCGGTTCAATATCATCTTTGATGATCACGGCATCATTGGCACCATTGCCGTATGCCATCTCCATTCCTTCACTTTGACTGCCAAATCCATGCAGCATAAAGGTCTGATTGGGGGCGATCTTCTCTGTAGGATAGGCCATGAGTTGCACCTTGCCTACTTCACTTTTGACTTCTACCCTGTCACCAAAGGCGATACCCATCTTTTTGGCTACGCGTTTATTGATCCAGACATAGTTGGTAGGAATCAGGTCGCGAAGCATGGCATTGTTGGTCGTACCGCTCTGAGTAAACTGTGCATGGCGTCCTGTGATGAGTCTAAATTTACCCTCAGGTACCGTAAACTTCCATGCATTATGCCAGGTAGGCATCGCATCGATAT
>JALVVQ010000288.1 GCA_027023325.1 Campylobacteraceae bacterium
TTGGCATGAAAAGTGGCAAAATGAAGACGAAAGCTGGACAGACCTACGCCTGAACTCTTCCCTTGAAGTGCAGGCTACCTTTAGAAAATGGATTAAGCACGAGAGGTTTATCTCTGAGGTACAATAAACATAAAGTTTATCAGATAAAAGGAAATACTATATGGAAATCATCACACTCGTCTTTCTACTCACCTCGTCAGTGATCATCCTCACTCCCGGTCAAGATATGATACTCGTCATGTCACGCTCGATCTCTCAGGGACAAAAGGCGGGAATCATGACCGCACTGGGTGTCAGTGTCGGTCTGCTGGGGCATACACTGCTGGCAGCCATGGGCTTGGGAGCACTCCTGCTCGCATCTGAGCGCTTGTTTGATCTGGTCAAATGGATCGGTGCAGGGTATCTGATCTACATCGGATATCAACTACTCAGAAGCCAAGACCACACCATGAGCATGAAAGACCTACCAAAGATATCCTACAAAAAAATGTTTCTCCAAGGAGCCATGTCCAATATCTCCAACCCAAAAGTCGCCATTTTCTATTTCTCCTACCTACCACAGTTTGTCATCCCCAGCCAAGGAAATGAAACGATACAGCTCTTGACACTAGGGATAGCCTTTGCTATGCTGACCTTTGCCATCAAAGCACCGATCGGATATATCTCAGGACTACTCTCCTACTGGATCAAAGCACGACCCTCTGTACTGAAGTATATCCACCGCACAAGCGGAGTGATATTGATAGGCTTAGGGTTGAAATTGGCGCTAGAGAAGAGGGGATGACCAACAACTCCGACCCAAGGGTCGGGGAATTATTCCCAACCAGATTAAACAAAATAGAATTATACATTTAACTATTTAATGCTATAATCGTTTAATATATTGAACGATTAGGAGTATCTATGTTAGAATTGTTTGAAAATATCCAAAAAATATCTTACAACAAATTTAAACTCAAGCTTCCAGAGTATAAAAGGTTTTTGTATGGCTCCATTCTCTCTTCAAAGAGTAATATCGTAGGTATATACGGTAGTAGAGGGGTGGGTAAAACGACACTGATGTTACAAATATCACATGCCTTAGAGTATGCTATGGATGAGATACTCTATCTCTCTTGTGATCATCCTGTGTTTACCGATACATCACTCTACGTGTTTGCAGAGTACTTTTATGAGCGAGGAGGAAAGTGTCTGATTATAGATGAGATACATGAAGCCAAAAACTTTGAACAAGAACTCAAATCTATCTATGATTTTTTAGAGATAAAAATCATATTTTCGGGGTCATCTGCTATCAAGCTCACCAATGCTTCTTTTACTAGACGCTATGCGATGTTTAAGTTGCCTGCATTATCGTTTAGAGAGTTTATAGAACTTCAGTTAGAGATGGCATTGCCATCCTACACACTAGAGTCACTTTTGAAAAATCATACAGAGTATGCCGATAGTATTATGACTAAGCTTGCTAAACATAAGATACTCAAACTCTATCATGACTATTTGACCTTTGGTGCCTACCCTTACTACTTAAAGGATTTAGAGAGTTATAACCAAAAGATGGTAGATACCATCAATACCATACTCTATACCGATATAGCACTCCTCTACCGTGTGCCTGCTGCTAAGATAGAGGTACTCAAAAAGCTACTGTTGAGTATCTGTATCTCAAAACCACTGGAACTCTCTGTAGAAAAGCTTTCTACGAGAGTGGGTGTTTCTAAGGCTACTTTATATAACTATATTGACTACCTCCACCGTGCAGAGCTGTTACGGCATGTGACTTTTGAGGCTAAGCGTTTCAAGTCGATGCAAAAACCAGACAAACTCTATCTGGCTCATCCCAATCTATTTGCGGCACTTTGTAAAAAAAGTGAGACAGGTACACTCAGAGAAACATTTTTTGCTTTTGCTGTGTCGTTTGGGTATTCCATATACTATGTAGACAGGGGTGATTTCTTGGTGGATGAGACTTATACCTTTGAGATAGGTGGAAAAAACAAGGGTTTTGAGCAGATAAGAGACATCGAAAACTCGTATGTCGTAGCCGATGAGATAGAAATAGGTTTTGGGTCAAAAATACCTCTTTGGTTGTTTGGGTTTTTGTATTAGATACCGTACAATTTAATACCCTGCACTATCCATAAATAGCATACAAAGCCGTATATCATCATATCCCACCTCACCATCCAATGCCTCAAACACAGGCTTCAGTCGTAACTTACCATCATCAGTAAAGTGCTCAGCCAGCTTCTTGGTCATAAGTTTGAGCACTACGCTCTCTACCGCATCGAAAAGCTCTGCTTTGGGTTTGTACTTACTCAAGTCTATCTCCGGCTCTTTCTCTTTGATCTGTGCCAAGTGCTGGATGATCGTCCCTCTGGCTAGGCTTCTATTGACGGCAAGCGCTACCAAGGTTTCTGATTTTTCTATGAGTTTTTTGGTTTTGATGTATGTAGGGGTGACATAGGATGAGTGCGAGGGTTTACCTGCTTTGATGTTGGCTTTTTCTTCTTCTATCTTCTCTTTTTCTACCACACCACCCATACTGGAGATATGCTTTTCGCACACCGACGCAAAGGCATCTTCACCTAAAGCCTCTAAGCTCTCTTGGGCTTTCACTGAAGCCTGCTTGATACGGTCATCTATATGCAAGATGAGGGGATCCACACGCAGTGCCATAGGATTCAGACCCAGCAGACTCAAGCCCTCGATGCTTTTGATACGCGACAGTGCCACATACCCCTGCCCTACCTCAAAGGTCTTGGAGAGGTCTATCTGTGCAGCATCGAGTGTCATGCCCTGTGATTTGTGTATGGTGATTGCCCATGCCAGGCGCAGTGGCACTTGTGAGACCGTGGCAAGCACTTTGCCACTCTCATTCTCCAGTGACCAGTCCTCCAGCTCCAGCTTTACTTTCCTGCCTTCTGTAGTGATGACAATAGGCATCCTGTCTATAGGGCTAAAGCTCTGTACCACACCTGTCGTACCATTGACATACTCCCCATCAGGACTATTTTTGATGAATATGACCAAAGCGCCCTTTTTAAGCCGCAACTCCTCCAAGACCAGTGAGGACTTAAAGATTTTATCTATATTTTTAGCAGAGCCTTTTGATTCATAGACATAAAGCTTCTCCTTGCCTTCAAGCTTGTTGAGCTCAGCCAGGTTGATACGGTCTACATCTGCATTGTGAGTGTAGAGTTGGGTGATTTTAGCATCGTCAGAGAGAGGCACCTCCATGCGTACTTCCAATGCTTTGCTTGTCTCTTCTGAGATATTCCCAGAGCGTATATCATCCAGCACATCGATGAGTCTGTTGTCATTCTGTCTAAACTTCTCTTGCAAGTAGCAGGTCTGGAGCCCCAGTGCTTTCCATGAGGGAGACTGCCATGCAAAGCGTTTCTCTTTTGGCTGCTTGCTCACAGGAGGTAACTGAAAGAAATCGCCAGAGATCACCACCTGCACCCCACCAAAAGGCACATCTATCCCTTTAAAACCACGCAAGATCAGATCCATAGCCGAAAAGAGTTCGGGAGAGACCATGGAGACCTCGTCTATGATGAGAAGTTTGAGCTTGGAAAAACGACTCCTTAGATACTTTTTCTCCATGAGGAACGCTACATACCCCTCGTCTATACTCTCACGAATCCCCAAGGCAAAAAAAGAGTGGATCGTCTGCCCACCCAAATGCGAAGCCGCTATCCCCGTAGGCGCCACGATCGTAGGATACACCCGACGCTCTTTTAAGTACTGCGTATAAAGGTTGAGCAAATAGGTCTTACCCGTCCCTGCTGACCCCGTGATGAAGACATTTTTGCCTGATTTTAGTATAGCGAGTGCTGTGGTTTGTTTCATTTCTTATCCAACATAGTTTTCTATCGTGACAGTGTAGCTAAAATATGGGGAATTATAAAAAATTATGTCATATTGACATATTTCAAAACCTCTCATAATCAAATTCAAATGTTATCTCCACCTCATCGCCCTCTTCTAATTTCCCTCTTACTTTTTTTGGGACTGCGATCATTGTCTCAACGCTCTTCTCTGTCCAGAGTGATGTCTGCCACTCCTTGCCATTAAGTGTGGCGACGACAGGTGTGCGTCCGAAGGGCTGCACGGCTTCTATGATCATACTTTTAGGTAATGGCGCGATATGCCATGATTGTAGCCTAGTAAGAATGGAGGTGAAAGTGTGGGACTTATTTTCTGAATTCATGATCTATTATATCAAAAGCAAACTCATAATGAGGTACCTCCAAAAGGAGGGAGAGTCAGCCGTGAGAAAAGTGTTACTACTCCAAAAAGGCTTTGGCAGCACCGCCTTTGAGTGTAGCAGTCAAGGCTTCCATGCCTCCTTTGAGGAATTTAACTTCATACCCTTTGGCTGCTAGGTAGGTCCAGCCAATGATGGATCTAGGGCCATTGGGGCAAGCCAGTACGATCAGGCCCTCTTTGGGAAGTTCGGCCTCTCTTTTTCCAAGTTCGTTGAGCGGTATTTGGAGTCCAAATTTAAAATCCCACACCTCTCTCTCAAAGTCCATGCGGATATCCACAAAAGTACATTTTCCTTCTTTATGAAGCGAGATAAATGTCTCCACGTCCACCATAGTAGTATTCATAAATGCAGGTGTCACCTGCTGTATCAAATCTTCCATTGTTCTTCCTTTCTTATTGTGTATCCTAAAAAATAGAGGGGTCGGGTATCAAATTATCAATACCAGAGATGTACCAAAGCGTACATTATGACTGCAAAATCTCCACCAACTGATCAACAGTAAGCAGTTTACCTGTAGACTTTACTTCGCCATCCACAACCAGCCCCGGTGTACTCACCACGCCATAATTCATGATCTCTACCAGATCCTCTACTTTGTCTACACTGTGAAATCCTCCGACCTTGGCTATCGCCTCTTTTGCATTGGCTTCAAGCGCTTTACATTTGCTGCATCCGGTTCCTAGTATCTCTATTTTCATGATTGTAATTCCTTTAGTTTTGTTTGTATCTCCGGCAGCAGTTGCTGCGCTATCTGTCTATAGGTCTCCTCAAATGCTTCGTAACCCTTGCCATCAGGATCTTCAAATCCCACATGGATCTTGGGTACCGGCTGAGGAAACACAGGACAGCTCTCTTTGGCATGATCACAGACTGTAACAACCAGATCATAGGTCTGATTTGCGACCTCATCCAGTGCCTTTGAGTGATAGTGTGCCTGCCATATCCCTTCAGACTCCAGTAGCTGCTGGGCATGCGGATTGACATGACCAGAAGCGCTGACACCGGCACTGTCTGCCTCTATACCCTCGAGCCTGGCATTGACCAGTGCTTCCGCGATGATGCTGCGACAGGAGTTCCCGGTACAGAGTATAAGTACTTTTTTGTTCACCATATTATTCCTTCCGATAGGTGGGATTGTAGCAAAATGAAGCTAATATATCAAGACATACTGATATACTTTTCAAATGCCTCTGTGATCTCCTCTGCTTGCACAAGACCTTCCAAAAATATCTTTCCCTCCAGCAGCAGTGTCGGGTCTTTGCTGATCCCCTGCGCCAGTGCCTTTTGTGTATCTGCCTCATAAGAGAAATGTACACGCAGCGGCAGATGCTTGATCGCGCAACTTAGGCGCTTGGAGAATTTGGCGCTCTTGACCCTGTCTCCGTAGATCACAGTATGATAGAGAGGATACTCTGTCTGTTTTGCATTGAGGATTTCTCCTTCGTGCATACTGTGGCAGGCCTCTCCTGTCGTGATTACAGCCATCTCTCAATCTTGAGTAGCTTCTGCACGATGGGCTTCTCAAGCTTTTTGAGCATCACCTCTCCCATCATTTTCTTGGCAAGCATAATAAAGGCTTCACTGATTGTAGGATGAGGGTGAATGGTATTGATAATATCTTTTAGCTTGAGTCCTTTGCCGACGATCAGGGCTGCCTCTCCGCCAATCGCCTGTGCCTGTGGATGCAAGATAGAGATGCCTATGATCTTTTTGGATTTCTTTTTGACCACAAATTTCAGGTAGCCTTCATCCTCATTTTCTATCTGCGACTTCGCTTCTGTAGCAAAATCAAACTTGTCTATGATGACATCCAATCCTCTTTTGTGCGCTTCTGCCTCACTGATACCTGCCTCGGCATAGTTTGGCTCAGTGAAAAGCACCCAGGAGTTGATATCATAATTCACCGAAAACAGATCATGCTCCAAGAAAAGATTTTGTGCGATTGTATGGGCACCATACTGTGCCGTGTGGGCAAACTGAGGATATCCTTTGGCGACATCACCATTGGCAAAAACCTGTGCATTGCTTGTCTTGAGGTGCTTGTTGACGATGATACCTTTTTTGTCATATGCTACACCTGCTTTTTCCAGTTGCAGACTCTCCATGTTGGGTACGCGACCGGCAGCGCTGAGGAGCCTTTGGACGATGAGTTGCTTTTTGGTCTCTCCCTGCGTATATCCTACAGTAAAACTGTCATTCTCGTAGGCTACATCCTCTACCGTGCTGTTGAGTAGTAGGTTGACATGTGCCATATTTTGCAATTTTTCCAGCAGGACTTCAGCGGCTTCCAGATCTATGTGCTTGAGTATCTTGTCACCTCTGACAAAAAGAGACACCTCCACACCCAGCCTGGAGAGAATCATTGCCAACTCCACTGCAATCGCACCACTACCGATAATACCCATACTCTCAGGCAGTTCCATCTTGGCAAAGAAGTCACTGTTAGTCCAGATCTTCTCTGCCCTATTACCATTATAGTGCGGGATAAAGCTTCTGGATCCTGTAGCGATCACTGCTTTGGCAAAGGTAATAGTCTTTTCATCATCCCCGGCAGTCAGTTTGATACTCTTCGGTGACGCGAAGACCCCGTCTCC
>JALVVQ010000289.1 GCA_027023325.1 Campylobacteraceae bacterium
TGCCACTTCGGGCCATCGGTAGCGACTCTCCTCCATGTCGTCCCAGACCATCTCATCTACCCCTATAGCAAAGAGAGATTCGTACTCGGGATTGATCCGCTGGGTAATGACTTTTGCCAGGATCAGTTTATTGATAAAAAAGGTTGCAGTATGACCAAAGTAGAAGATCATGGGATGGCGTGTGGGTTCTGATTGTTTATAGAAGACGCTGTCCTCTTTGAGTAGTGCGAAGATCTTTTCATAGAGACTGTAGGTCTGTAAAAAGTAGGTGCGTATCTCTGCACGCTTTTTCTGAATATCTGATCCGGTGAGGGTCACAGGCATATGTCGCATAGAAAACCTTTAAGCTTTTGCTGATAAGATATGGGCACCTTTAAAAGTTGATGTTTTTTGCCCAATACTCTGGCAGTCGCAGACGCAAGCGCCCATTGCATGGGTTGAGTGCTCCTTTGTCGCATTGAGCAAAAAACATTATTAGGGTCACTCATAAGTCTAACATAAAAGATAAAACAAGCAAAGGAGCACCATGAGCAGCGGATGGGGATGCCAGCACTTGACCCGAGAGGGAGAAAATACGGAGTGGTGCAAGCTACTCAAAAAGACCTGTGATCCGGGCTGTCATGGCTGTGTACTCTATGGAGAGTTTCTCTTCTCCAAGCCCGACACTCCTTCTAATGCGGCCTATGAGAAGCGAAAGGCCAAGCGTAGGTCGGATGACCCACTAGGGGGGAAATAGGCGACCTAGCTTTTGGCCTTGACCCAGCTAATGATCTGTTCGGAACTCATGGCACCACTGACCCTATCGACCTCAACCCCATTTTTAAAGAGTATCATGGTTGGGATGCTACGGATGCCGTATTGGGCTCCGAGTGTCTGCTCATTTTCTGTATTGACTTTGACAAACTGAGCTTTGAGCGGGAGTGAGGCTGCTGCCTGCGCAAAGGCAGGCGCCATCATCTTGCAAGGCCCGCACCACGGAGCCCAGAAGTCTACTACGACAGGCAGGTCGCTGCCGCCGACAAATTGAGAAAAATTCTGAGCCGTAGCCTCGATAGGCTTGGCATCGAGCAGAGACTGTTTGCAGTGACCGCAGTTGGCTTTGGCATAGCTCTCTTTTTGGGGGATACGGTTGATCTTGGCACAGTGCGGGCAAGTGACATTGAGTGTTGACATAGAAAACTCCTCTGTTTTTTTGGAGTCATTATACAGGATAAAGAAGAGAAAAAAGTGAACTTAGGTTGCAAAGGTAGTGAAAAATAGGAATGGTGGAGAATATCGGGATCGAACCGACGACCTCTTCGCTGCCAGCGAAGCGCTCTCCCAGCTGAGCTAATTCCCCGTTTTCTGAGAATGGGATTTTAGCATAAGTATATTAAATTGGAGATTATTCGAGTACTTCAAAATAGATCAAAAGTGTTCTTTGGAAAAAGTTGTCATTGTCATCACTGACCATCAGGTAGCGATGAGGGGAGACCTTTGTGAGTCCCTCAAAGTTGTCATTTTTCCAGCCTTTGTCACTGGGCATTTTTGCCAGCACCTCTGTGCGGCAGAGCCCATGACTGATCTGGTCGAGATAGACTTTTTTGAGTGTGATGGTGCGGGGCTCTGTCAGCTTGGTATAGGCGCGCTCCAGCACCAGGATGTTGCCATCATCCATGACCTCTATGGCAGTGACAGCACTTTTCTTCTCGGGTTCTGCGAGAAAGTGCCACTGCTTTCCTGAGAGGGCGTAGAGTGTCTGCTTGCGTCTTTTATGCTTTTTGAGTGGGAGCTCAGCGGCAGTAAGAATACCGTATTTTGGGTGCCATGCGACAGATTCAAGCATCTTGTTGTTGCCGCGATAGTGTTTTTTATTGCTCAGTGGATTGGGAAGTTTCTGTTTGGCAAGTCTCTGTCCATCGAGGTTGAAAGTTCCGATTTTCGGTTTCCTCTCAAAAGAGATCAGCAGATGCCCTTTTGGATCAAAGGCCAACCCTTCGCTGTCTACTTTCTTTTTGAACTTTTTGCCTTTTTCTTTGGTAAGGGCATGGGCGCCCAGCGGAGAGAGCCTTTCTATTTTCTCAGAGAAGGAGGCCTCAAAGCTGTAGAGCATGCCTTTGTCTCCCACCATATAGAGACGCTCATTTTTCTTGTCATAGGCGAGATCGGATGCTTCTGAGAAATGGATACCGGAGATCTGTGGAATGATGAGTTCTCTCTGGTCGAGGATCTTGATCTTGCCAACGCTGCGATTGATATCAGGAGGTGTGATATCGACAGGATAGACTTCTGCACGCAGCAGACTGAAGCATACCAGCAGCAGGAGAGAGCGGATCACGCTTGGGTTTCCTTGGTATGGGAAAAAAATTCTGCCCAGGCAATCCACCCTACACCAATAACCACAGCAATATCAGCGTAGTTAAAGACGGGATAGTTAAACCAATGGTGCCAGTAGATATAGTCTACGACCCCTTCGTGGATAAAGCGGTCGTAGAGATTGCTGGTGGCGCCACCCAGTAGCAGCCCCAGAGCAAAGGCATGACGCTTGACCAAACCTGAGACAAAGAGATAGGCAATGATGCCAGCGATGAGGAGTGCTTGTAGCCATTTGAGGTAGCTACCCAGAAAGGCAAACATACTAAATGCCACTCCTTTGTTGTAATGCAGCTCCAGAGAAAGATAGGGGCTTTGCCAATCATACCCCAGTACAAAGATCTCTTTGATGCCCTGATCGATGACAAAAGTCCCTACGAGTACGAGGAAAAAGACAGCAAGCCGCCGCACTAGCTAAGCTCGCTTTTGAAAAAGGTTTCACACCGCTGCATCGTTGCCGCGAGTTTTGTGGCATCTTTGCCTTCGAGTAGGATACGGATGAGGTTTTCTGTACCGGAATAACGGAAGAGGTGACGCATACCGTCAGCCTCCACCTCTGCCATCAGTGCATCTATGCCGGGGATGCTTTCCAGAGCAGGTTTTTTGCCGATAGGCAGGTTGACCAAGAGTTGCGGATAGGAATCATAGGGGCTGAATGCTTTGCTGGCTTTTTCTCCGACACTTGCCAGATAGGCCAATGCCTGAAGGGCAGAGGAGATCCCATCACCGGTCTTGGCGTAGTCAGAGAAAATGATGTGTCCACTCTGCTCCCCGCCAAAATTGATGCCAAGCTCCTGCATCATCGCTACCACATGTTTGTCCCCTACTGCAGAGCGGTGCAGCGTGAGACCGTGCTGGTCAAGGTACTCTCCCAGTCCCTGATTGCTCATGACAGTGGCTACCATGCCGTCTCCTTTGAGCATGTTATTGTGTTTGAGGTGTACTGCAAGGACCGCCATGAGCTTGTCCCCATCTACAATTTCCCCCTTCTCATCAACCATCACGACACGGTCAGCATCTCCATCTAAGGCGATCCCTACATCGGCTCTATATTCTCTGACTGCTTGTGCCAGAGATTCTGGATGCATGGCACCGCAACCCTCGTTGATGTTGAAACCGTCAGGTTTGTTTCCGATTACTTTGACATCAGCACCCAGCTCTTCCAGTACCGTAGGCGCAACGATGTAGCCTGCACCATTGGCACAGTCTACCACCACGCGCATACCAGAAAGGGTGAGCGGCTTGGGAAAAGAGTTTTTGATTTGCACGATATAGCGGCCTATGACATCATCGATACGCTTGGACTTTCCTATATGCTTGCCCGTTACCTGTGCCTTTTCAATGGCTTCATCGTTGGCATAGATCGCTTCTATCTCTTGCTCAATTTCTCTATTGAATTTATTTCCAGTACTGTCAAAAAACTTGATACCATTGTCATAAAAAGGATTGTGACTTGCAGAGATCATAATGCCGGCATCACAACGCATATTTTCTGTCAAAAAGGCGATAGCAGGTGTAGGCATAGGGCCGATTTGTATGACATTGTAGCCCACGGCGGTGAGTCCAGAGACGATGGCATTTTCTACCATATAGCCGCTTCGTCTGGTGTCCTTGCCGACCAGTATCTTGTTTGTCTTGGAGAGAGGACGAAAGTAAATCCCTGTGGCCATGGCCAATCGCATGCATGCCATCGCGCTGACTTTTTCTCCTGCCTTTCCCCTTACCCCGTCTGTTCCGAATAATTCCATACCTGTTCTCCGTGTAAAATAATCAACTTCATAGCAATTTCTTAGTGTTATTTTAACAAAAAAGTGATTAATTGTTTGTCTCAAGCGACAGTTTTGGACTTCTCTTAATAAAATTTTAAACTCTTTTTTGGTAAAATCCGCGAACTAATTAGACTCTGTATCAAAGCTACAGACCTATCAATCCAAGAATTTACTAAAGGACACACCCTATGGCAAACCATAAGTCAGCGAAAAAGAGAATTAAGCAGACCATCAAAAGAACAGAGAGAAACAGATATTACAGAACAAGACTGAAGAATATCGTAAAGACAGTACATGAGGCAGTAGAGGCAAAAGATGTCGCAGCTGCAGCTGAGGCGTTTAAAATAGCAAACAAGAGCATCCATAGTTTTGTCAGTAAAGGCTTCCTCAAAAAAGAGACAGCATCCAGAAAAGTCAGCCGTCTCAACAAGCTTGTAAACAGCATCGAAGCTGCCTAAACATCCCTTCCAACCCTCCAGGCCTTTTTTGGGCTTGGCTCGCGTAAAATCTATCACCTATTAGGATACAGTTATGTTCCGAGAAAAACTCCAACCCTTTATTGACCGTTATGAAGAGATAAATGCCCTGTTGAGCACCCAGGAAATAGCCAGCAACATCAAAAAAATGACAGAGCTGAGCAAAGAGCAATCTGCACTGGCAAAACTGGTAGAGAAGGCCAAAGCCTATATCGAGGCAGACGATGCCATAGCAGAGAACAAAGAGTTGCTAGGAGATGAAGAGCTGGGGGACTTGGCCAAAGAAGAGCTTGCCGAGCTTGAGCCTATGCTGCCACAGCTGGAAGAGGAGATCAAGGTACTGATGATCCCCCGTGACCCCAATGATGATAAAAATATCTATGTGGAGCTTCGTGCCGGAGCAGGAGGCGACGAGAGCGCACTGTTTGTCGAAGATATCTTCAAACTCTATCTGCGCTATGCCGAGAAAATGGGCTGGAAGGTAGAAATCATGAGCTCCTCAGAAGGTACAGCAGGTGGCTACAAAGAGATGATCGCTCTGCTCAAAGGTGACGGTGCCTATAGCCAGCTCAAGTATGAATCAGGTGTCCACCGTGTGCAGCGTGTGCCGGATACAGAGACACAGGGCAGAGTTCATACCTCAGCGATCACGGTAGCGATCATCCCCGAAGTCGATGATGTCGAGGTGGATATCAAGCCCAATGAGATCAAAATGGATGTCTACCGCTCCAGCGGGTGTGGGGGACAGTCTGTCAACACCACCGACTCTGCCGTGCGTCTGACCCATATCCCTACAGGTATCGTGGCAGCGATACAGGATGAGAAGTCTCAGCACAAGAACAGAGACAAAGCAATGAAAGTACTCAAAGCCAGAGTCTATGAAGCACAGTTACAGGCACAGCTGGACGAAGCCTCCGCAGACCGTAAAGCACAGGTAGGCTCAGGAGACAGATCCGAGAAGATTCGTACCTACAACTATCCGCAAAACCGTATCACCGACCACCGTATCGGACTGACACTCTACTCGCTTGACCACATTATGAACAACGGCAACTTGGAGCAGGTCATCGAGCCCCTCACCGCCCATGCACAGGCAGAAGCGATCAGGTTAGCCGGTCTCTAAGGAGCTATGGGGAACCTCTAAAAATGTTTTTTGGCCGATGCGACAAGGGAGCACTTAACCCATGCAATGGGCGCTTGCGTTTGCGACTGCCAGAGTATCGGACAAAAAACATCAATTTCTATAGGCTCCTTATAGAGGGTTGAGTATAGGGCTATGAGATAGAATATGTTATAATGATATAATGAATAAACATGATTTTATAGCCATTGCAAGCCCGAACCAGTTTGAGATCAAAATTCCCTACCCTGCTGAGGCAAAGGGGAGAAAGATAAAGTATGATACCAATATCTACTTTTTTATCCCCAAAATACTCAATATCAACCCCGACAGCTACCCTGTCTCTAGCTTCTATAGCGATCACATCAGCTATATTCATTTTATTACCCCCCAAAAAAATCTCGGTCATCTGAAAAGGAGACTAGAGAAGTTTATCCTGTCTTTGAAAGAGAAAAGACATGATGAGGTCAGTAGACCGACTTTTGAAAAAGAACTGAAACTTATCGTCAGCTCCTATGTCTCCTACTTGGATCAGCACAACAAAGCATTTTCCTGCGATGGGATTCATGTCAAGCGTTTGGATCTGTTTTTACAGAGAGTCAAGCAGTTTCACCTGCTGGTACAAGAGCTGCTTGTGACCACTTCGACACATCAAGATGAGGGGATTAACGATGCCTCGCTGTCCGCGGCAGAGTTTTTGAGCTATGCCACCCAGAACTGTCTGCTGGAGATCAATACCTGTTTGGGAGCTCACGAAGATAGATATCGTGACTTTATCGGCAAGAGTGTGGATATTATCAATATGGTGATACTGTTTTGCAAAGAGCATGATTTTCCCACTATCTCCAACGACACTTTCCAAAATGAAAAGATTATCTATCGGTACTCTATATTAAAAAAACACTTTTACGGTATCTGGCATCTCTACCAAAAGAAGAAAAGAGATGGAGGTAGCATCAAAGAGATTTACTATGCTATTGCAGCAGGTATCTCTATGGTATTTACGACACTGATCGTCTTTGCTACACAGAAGGAGTATGGAAATTTCACCACATCTTTTTTTGCTGCCCTGGTTGTCAGCTATATGTTCAAAGACAGAATCAAAGAGGCATAC
>JALVVQ010000290.1 GCA_027023325.1 Campylobacteraceae bacterium
ATATCTATGTATTGGGAGACAAAGTTCCCGGTGCGAGGGATATGATCAAATTTATCGCCAGAGATGAGCTCAACACACACCTGCCACTCTTTGTCAATATCTTCCGAACGATACGCAAAGAGAACAGCATAGACAGCAGTACGATCGATATCATGTACAAAATGATCGAAGAGGCGGTAGATATAGAGCTAGAGTATGGTAACTATCTTCTGGACACCTTCCCCATCATGGGCGTGACCAAGGAGCTGATGCAGCAAACTGTCCATAACTATGCCAATGAGCGCCTCAAAAAAATAGGACTCGATCCCATCTTCCCTGAGACAGCCAATACCTACCTACAGCAGCTTGTGACCAAGCATCTCAATATGAATGATGTCAAGAGTAATTTCTTCGAAAGTAATGTCTCCAACTATGCCAAATCAAGCATAGACCTGGACGATTTCTAAAATCAAATCCCCGTAGGGGTAACCCTCGTGGTTACCCTCACTATCAATCCCTAGTATCGATCCAAACAATTAAGGTCTTCAAATGCCTGCTCAAGTCGGGAGATCATAGACTCTTCTCCTGCTCTTAGCCATTTTCTAGGATCGTAAAATTTCTTATTGGGACTGTCTTCTCCCTCGGGGTTGCCAATCTGTCCTTGTAGATAGCCACGGTATTTGTCAGCGTAGTGTCTCACACCATTCCAATAAGCCCATTGGGTATCGGTGTCTATATTCATCTTAATGACTCCATAGCCTATCGCTTCCCTGATATCTGAGAGTTCTGATCCGGATCCTCCATGAAAAACAAAGTTGACAGGTTTTTTATCCGCATCCAGTTTCTCCTCTATATACTTTTGAGAATTATCCAGTATTTTAGGAGTCAGAGTCACATTCCCTGGTTTGTATACGCCGTGCACATTACCAAAGGAGGCCGCAATTGTAAACTTGTCAGAGATCTGACTTAGCTGCTCGTAGGCATAGGACACCTCTTCGGGCTGCGTGTAGAGCAATGCATTATCTACATGCGAGTTATCCACACCATCCTCTTCACCTCCCGTGACTCCCAGTTCTATCTCCAAGGTCATACCTATCTTGCTCATGCGCTCCAAGTAGGCTTTGCAGGTAGCAATATTTTCCTCTAAAGGCTCCTCTGAGAGGTCAATCATGTGTGAAGAAAAAAGCGGTTTTCCATGCTGCGCATAATACGCTTCTCCAGCTTCCAGCAGCGCATCGATCCAAGGCAGTAACTTCTTGGCGGCATGATCAGTATGCAATACAACAGGTACCCCATAAGCCTTTGCCAGCAAATGTACATGCTGCGCACCACTAATGGCACCCAACACAGCACCTCTTGCTGCCTCTATACCCTTGCCCGCATAAAAAGCGGCGCCGCCATTACTGAATTGTACAATGATAGGAGAGGAAACTTTTCTGGCTGTTTCCATGACGGCATTGAGTGAATTTGTACCCACGACATTGACCGCAGGTATCGCATAGCCCTTGACCTTGGCATGAGCAAAGAGTCTCTGAAGGTCTTCCCCCGAAACAACACCTGGCTCGATAAATTCTGATACTCTACTGAACATGCTGCTTCCTTTTATTTGGCTGGTACTTTGAGTTTCTGTCCTACTTTCAGTACATCTTTTGTACTCATACCATTCATTTTTCGTAGTTGCTTAGAATTCATACCATATTTATTGGCAATGCCCGAAAGTGTATTACCACTCTTTACAGTATAGACCGAGTATCTTCCGCTTACTTTTTTGGCGGAAGATTTTCTACTTGTATTTTTTTTGCTTTTGTTCTTTGCTTTTGGGGCAGAGATTACCTTGCCATCCATGACTATCTTGGTCTTCTTCATCATTTTTGCTACTGCTTTTTTCTGAGCAATTGAATTTTTAATCATCTCTTTAACTTTAGCGAAAGGAATGATTTTACCCTTCTTATCTTTAAAGAATTTTCTATTCTCTTTATAGGCCTTTTTGATCTCTTTGCTGCTCACTTTATATTTGGCAGCTTTTTTTCTAAGCCAGAAGCCTGCAATAATACTCTCTTGCTCTTTTTTGCTGGTCTCCTTCATGGCTGTTTTTAAGACCATTTTGTCAACTGCCAGTCTCTCTACCAAAGCTACTTTATCTTTTTTTCTCAGTCTTTTATAGGTAACTTTGCCCTTGGTAGCGACCTTCAGAAAAGCATTTGCCTCTTTCTCGGCGATAGCATATCCGTTTACTGTGGCAATGGTTTTGGCTGAAACACCCGTAACAATCACTAGCGCACACAATATTATGAATCTCTTCATTAAACTTCCTTCATTTTGTAAATTATCAAATTATAGCCGAAAAATCTGTAATGAACAATTATTTCTGTGCTGATTCTATCGTAATCTCGGCTTTGCTTTTAAGTTCTTTTGCACTCTTCTCTAGCATTTTTCTAAACTGTGTCTGCTTCAGGCTTTGAACAATCTGTGCCTTCGCTTGCTCATACGGAATTGCTGAAGCTTCTTTTTTATCTTCTAGATAGATAATATGGTAACCAAACTGTGTCTTCACAGGTGTTGCAGTAATCTCTCCTTTTTTAAGCGCAAATACTGCTTTGTTGAATGGTGCCACCATCTGTCCTTCACCAAAGTATCCAAGATCGCCACCTTTAGGTGCGGTTGGTCCTTCTGATTTACTTTTTGCTAGTTCGATAAACTTCTCTTTGAGCTTCTCGCCACTTAGCCCCTTGAGCTCTTCTGTAACCTTTTTGGCAGCTGCCTCATCTTTTTTAATCAAGATATGACGCGCTTTCACCTGTGCTGGTTTTTCAAACTGCTTTTTATTTTTCTCATAAAACTCTTTGGCTTCACCATCGCTGACTACTGTGGCATCATACTGATCTTTCATCCATTGATTGATCATCAACTCATCCTTGGCAATCGAAAGTGCTTTTTGGAATGCCGACTCTTTTTCTACCCCTGCTTTTTTGGCTGCCTCGATAAAGAGTGCTCTCTCCACCAATCTGTCTGTCACAATTTTTTTGTCGTTCTCTTTGAGCGTGGCAAAAGACTGTTGTGGATTAGAGGCTCTGATAAATCTCTCTGCATCTTCGGTTGTCACTTTCTTTCCGTTGACTGTCGCCAAAATATCTCCTGCGTGTGCCATTGTAGCACCCAATGCCAATACCAATAGTAGACTCTTTGTTTTTTTCATTACATTACTTCCTTAGTTTTAATATAGGTGGTGATAGTATATCCCCGCAAGTTAAACATATCATTAACCATACAGCTAGAGGAGTAAACATCATGGCACAGACCAAAAAGGCAACCCGCAAAGAAATAGAGGAGATTAAGCAGCTCTTTTTGGTACATTACCCAGACTCTGTGACAGAGCTCTCCTATACAAACCTCTACGAACTGCTCGTCTCCGTCATGCTCTCAGCCCAATGCACAGACAAAAGGGTCAACCTCATCACGCCAGCACTTTTCGAAGCCTATCCCGATCCTGTCTCGTTGGCCAATGCAGACCTAGACACTGTCAAGCAGCACATCAAGAGCTGTTCCTTTTTCAATAACAAAGCTAAAAATCTGATCAAAATGGCACAATCTGTGATGGAGTATTACGGTGGAGAAATTCCACTGGAACAAAAAGAACTCATTACCCTTGCAGGCGTAGGGCAGAAGACAGCCAATGTGGTCATGATAGAGTATACCGGCGCCAATCTCATGGCAGTCGATACCCATGTCTACCGTGTCGCACATCGGCTCGGACTCAGCAGTGCCACCACTGCTACCAAATGCGAAGAGGAATTGAGCAAAAAATTCAAAACAGACCTGCATCTGCTTCATCAGGCAATGGTGCTGTTTGGGAGGTATCGCTGCAAAGCTCTCAAGCCAGAGTGCGAGGAGTGCTTTCTGGCGCATCTATGCAAAAGTAAAGAGAGATTTAAGGCCAGAGGCTAAAATCCCACTTCATCCAGCTCCTTAAATTTAAAGGCTTCTATAATCTCTTCGAGTGTCTCTTCTTCGCGCACTGCAAGCACCATCATCCCCTCTTCCATGAAAGGCATATAATTCTCAAAAGTACTTTTGAGAATCACAAAATCAATCCAGCTCTCGCCCGTTTTTGCACGATCATCAAAAAACCGAACAGACTTGCTTATTCCCTCATCAAAATCAATCAATGCCCATTTCTGCACCTCCACCAATGTGCTTATTTTTGCCTGCATACCACTGGCACTATCTACAGGCACCAAAATCAGCATACATGACCGCCCTTGAGCTTCTTTTTACTCAATTTCAATATCTTGTTGCTCATGACACCGATACCCCGCTTGAGGACATTTGAAGCTACATTCTGCGCCCCTTTGAGCGAATGCATTTTGCAGGTACCACATTGATATTTATTTAGTTCAGGAATCTCTTTTTTTGATTTGACCTTCAGCACATCTTGCATCGCTTTTTTCCATGCTTTCACCACAGTTTTTTTCTGAGGTGCTCCCAACAGTGACATATAGAACCCTGTGCGACACCCCATAGGTGAAATATCTATGATTTCTATACCTTTTCCATTGAGATGCGTTCTCATAAATCCAGCAAACAAATGTTCCAGGGTATGAATGGCTTTTTCATCAAGTATCTCTTGATTTGGTACACAAAATCTCAAATCAAATACCATGATCTTGTCTCCGGAAGGGGAGCTCATTTTTTTGGCTACTCTGACTGCTGGTGCAATCATTCTTGTATGGTCTACCGTAAAACTGTCTAATAAAGGCATACTGCTTCCTTTTTATAGCATTATACCACTAAATCTATTTGTTCGCAATCTCTTTTCATTTTATTCAACCCTAATACTTGGAGTGCTATACTTTTCCCATCGAATC
This sequence comes from Campylobacteraceae bacterium, assembly GCA_027023325.1. GTDB lineage: Bacteria > Campylobacterota > Campylobacteria > Campylobacterales > Sulfurovaceae > JAAXPZ01. The sequence continues at coordinate 4,845 of JALVVQ010000290.1, forward strand.
ACTTCGAAATATTTCTCTCCAAAAGGCTTCACAATGTTTGCACGCTTCAAGCTCAAAGAGCATGGCACTGATGTCAAAACAGAATTTATGGCAGGTTTTACTACTTTTCTTACCATGATGTATATTGTTCCGGTCAACGGCTTCATTCTGGCAGATGCCGGTCTGCCCATGGGTGCTGTCGTCACTGCCACCGCGCTGGTTACAATTCTGGCCACACTTTTTTCAGGTCTCTGGGGCAACACCCCTATCGCCATGAGTGTGGGCATGGGGCTCAATGCCTACTTTGCCTATGGTTTGGTGCTCGGCATGAAAATACCTTGGCAGACTGCTTTGGGTATCGTTTTCATTTCTGGTATTATCTTCGTTGTACTCTCTTTTACCAAATTCAGGGTATGGATTATGACCTCTATCCCTATGGATCTGCGTCGTGCGATTTCAGCAGGTATCGGTGCCTTTATCGCCTTTATTGGCTTCAAAGAGATGCACATGATCGTAGCCAACAAAGCCACTTTTGTTTCTTTGGGGAAATTTTCTGATCCCCATGTCATGCTGGGTGCATTGGGACTGATGTTGGTATTGGTACTGTATGCTTATCGCATCAAAGGGTCATTTATCCTTGCTGTCGCGATTACTTCAATAGTCGGATGGGTAACGGGTATCGCAGAAGCACCCAAAGGATTTTTGAGTGCCCCTGAGTCTATAGCACCTATTGCCATGCAGCTTGATATCGGGTCAGCCTTGACCCTCACGCTCCTTCCTGTTATCATCACCTTTCTGATCACGGACATGTTTGACACATTGGGTACACTGACAGCCGTAGGCGCCAGAGCAGACCTCTTTCAGGATGGTACGACAGAAGATAAGGCATTGGAAAAAACACTTGAAGCAGATGCGGTTGCTACTGTTGCCGGATCACTCCTGGGTGTCTCCACCACCACTTCGTTCATAGAATCTGCCAGTGGGGTAGAAGCAGGTGGTCGTACAGGACTAACCGCCGTCTTCACTGCGATGTTCTTTGTACTGACACTCTTTATGCTGCCTCTCTTCAAGGCGATTCCCGAGCCTGCCATTCTGCCTATTCTTGTTGCAGTTGGTGTGCTGATGTTTACAGAATTGGGACGCATGAATTTTGCCGAGATGGATACAGCTACGGCTGCAGGCGCATTCTTGGCCATCCTGGTCATGCCTCTTACTTTCTCTATCACCAATGGACTGGCTGCGGCTTTTGTCACTTATACAGTCATCAAGCTGGCAAAAGGAGAGTTTAAAGATCTCAATCTTGGCGTGTTGCTCATTGCACTCATCTCGCTCATTGTCTTTGTCGTACACGGTTAAGAAAAGGAAAGGTTTTGGAAAAATATTATTACGGCTATGAAGAGTTCGTGGATGATGCTGCTGCCTTAGTATACAAAATACAGGATTTTGATCCCGACACACTTTTGGCTGTTGCCAGAGGTGGGCTAACTCTTGGACACTTTATGGCACAAGGGATGGACACACGAAGGCTTTTTGCTCTCAACTCTATCCATTATGACAAAACACAGAAGCTGGATACACTTGAGGTATTCAACATCCCCGATCTCAGCACAGCCAAAAGAGTGCTGATTGTAGATGATATTATTGACAGTGGAGAGACATTGAGAGAGGTACTAAAAATGCTCAAAGCACAGTACCCTCACTGCGAATTCAAGCTGGCAACGATCTTCTACAAACCTACGGCTGTCATCGAGGCAGACTACACACTGAAAAAAGCATACGACTGGATTGATTTTTTCTGGGAGGTAGATTTGTTACACAAAGTTGCAAAATAGTAACATTTAAGGGTAATCTTAAGTCATACTTAAAGGTATTTTGTATAGACTCGAACTGTACTTTAACCCAATAAGGAGAATATGAATGAAAAGATTACTTAAACTTTCAGCAGCAGCAGCATTAGTTGCAACACTATCAA
>JALVVQ010000291.1 GCA_027023325.1 Campylobacteraceae bacterium
AGCAGCAGCGATAATGGTCTTGGTGAATCCATTAGTATCAGCATCAGAATTGGCTGCATCATCTACTTCATCTACAGAAGAACTGAATACATATTCGCTATACCCTTCTGGAGGTAAGGTGAATTTCACTTGATATTCACCTGGGATGACATCGAAGCCATATTTTCCGTTTGCATCCGTCGTCACGCTGTGGTTGCCGTGAACATCAGCAACAGGATTCCCCTGTGCATCGAACAGCTCGACTGTAGCTCCGGGGACCGGCTTCTCGTCGGGATCTTGGATACCATCTTTGTCCTTATCGATCCAGAAGTAGTCTCCGATGTGAGCTGTAGGTGTGATTCCTGCATCGATTGTCATATCCACGTCTCCCCAATCGAGATCGAAGTCTGCTGTACGCGGTGATCCAAAAGTCTCCAGGTCGACATTGGAGTCTTTGGCATCGTCTCCGCCTTGACCCGGTTTGACGTAATAATACTTATCATCAAATCCAATATGGTACTTGCCCGGCTGCTTGACGGTGAATTGATAATGGCCGTCGGCATCGGTCGTTGCCGTATCGACAATGGTGCCATTCTCATCATAAAGGGTTACTTTAACACCTTCTACCCCTTTTTCATCAGGATCCTGAACACCGTTACCGTTGTCATCCATCCAGACCGTGTCACCCACGATCATCTCTCCCTGGAACGGCATGGTCACCGTCGCAGGATCACTCTCGACATCAGCTTCATCGGTGGTGGTGTAGGTAAAGACCATCACTTGGTTGCCATCCGTCGGGTCGACCGTGAGTTTGCTCGGATCGAAGTTAGGGATCACTTGTCCTGCCGTGACCGGTGTACCGTCATAATAGAGGATACCGGTCGTTGGATCAGGCAGGGTTTTGACGGTGATAGTTGTTGGTGTACCATCCTCGGTGTCGGTGACAGGGAGAGTCGGTACAGGGTATTGTTTGGTTCCGGAGGGATTAGGCTGAACTGTTTCGGTCTTATCCTCCGCTACTGGCTTTTTGTTGATCCCGAAGTCGATCTTAGGGATACCGGTCGTACCAAGACTCACCTTAATCTTGCCATCATTTGCACCATCGTTGCCCTCTCCAGAGTTGTTGAGATTCTCACCAGTGTTGTTCCAGTTGGCAGGAAGATCTGGGGCAGGCGCCGGATTACCGACTGTCCCCTGAGTGGTACTCAGAACGATCGTATAATCAGTGTTGGCAGTGACACCATCGCTGCCAAGGAACTGATAGGTTCCGTCATCGGCCAATGGCTTGGAGGCGATTACTTTTCCATCGTCACCAATAAGGTTGATATAGAGCTGTTGTCCGTCAGGTTTGTTGATTGGTGTACCGTCTACTTTGTCGTTACTGTTTCCATTATTGTCTACATAAAGAGTTCCTGAGATTCCTACACCATCAAATGTCATAGTTACTGTTGCGGGGTCACTCTCGACACCTGCTGCATCTGTTGCAGTGTAGGTAAAGACCACAACTTGATCGCCATCAATTGGATCGATGGTGAGCTTAGACGGATCAAAGTTAGGAATTGGTTTCCCTGCAATTACTGCTTCGCCATCATAATAAAGTATAGCGTTGTCTGGCAAAGTCTTGATGGTGATGGTTGTTGGTGTCCCATCTTCATGATCAACAATATCGAGCTCTGATACACTTATTTGTGTTGTACCTCCAGGGTTAAGCTGAGATGCTTTATTTACATCTTTGGCTTCCGGCTTTTTATTGATACCAAAATCATTGTTTACCATCTCTTTATCTCCTGTGATAGGACCAAAGTTTACTTCCAATTTACCGTTTTTATCTCCATCATTTCCATTTGACTCTGTATTTGCCGCTTGTTCTCCTGAATTATTCCAATTAGTTGGCAAGCTTGTTTCTGTTGCATTTTCTTTATCTGCTATTACAATACTGAATGTTTTATCAAATGAAACACCATCTGTTGCATTAAAGCTATATGTTCCATCTGCTTTGATTGCCTGTGTTGCAAGTACTGCACCATTTTCATCAAGCAGTGTAGCGTAGAGTTGTGTACCATCTGGTGTAGAGATTGCATCTCCATCTACATCTACATTACCATTTCCATCATTATGTACTTTACCTGAAAGTATTGGATCAATAAATGATGCTTTTGCAGTTGCCTCTTCAGACTCCTGACCATCTCCCATTTTGTGGGAAAATAGCAGTTTACGCAACACTTTACCGTATTATTGTCAAAGAAATATTAAAAATGTCAAAATCTGCATAAAAGACATTTGACTTCAATTAACCTATTCTGTTTATAATGGTATTATTCGGCACTATATCGGTGCAAGGGAGTGGTATGATAAAGATTTTGATGATAGAGGATGATCCGGAGTTTGCGGAGATCCTCAGTGAGTATCTGGCGCAGTTTGATATGAAGGTGACCAATTATGAAGATCCGTTTTTGGGACTCAGTGCCGGAGTAGAGAAGTATGACTTGATCATCTTGGATTTGACACTGCCCGGGATGGATGGACTAGAAGCCTGTGAGGAGTTGGGGCGCAAATACAATATTCCCATCATTATCTCCTCGGCAAGATCAGATATCAGTGACAAGGTAGAGAGCTTGCGGTTGGGCGCTGATGACTACCTGCCAAAGCCCTATGACCCCAAGGAGCTGCATGCCCGTATCCTTTCACTGCTGCGTCGCTACAGCAAGGACAGCAAAAACAGCGAACCTCAGAGCGATTTTGTGACAAAAGGGGATACGATCTACTACAAAGGCAATGCATTACAGCTGACGCCTGCGGAGTTTGAGATACTGACGCAGCTGGTAGCCAAGCAGGGGATTGCACTCTCCAGAGAACAGCTGATCAATGCTTCGACGACGATGAGTGACAGTGCGCAGAAGAGCTTGGATGTGATTATCTCCAAGATCAGAGCCAAGCTGGGTGACTCCAAGATGATTCAGGCAGTCAGAGGGGTAGGGTACAAGCTGATATGATCCGTTTCAGCTCGCTTCGCACCAAGATCAATCTGATTTTTTTTATTGCCTATATTTTCCTGATTCTTATTTTCGGATTTCTCTACAAGGGCAATACCGAACGATCTCTAGAGGCAATCAAGATGCAAGAGCGTGCCAATATGCACTACCTCTACCTCTATTTTCTCAAATATGGCGATATCGACAAAGAGTATTTAAAGTCCCAAAATATCTGTCTTGCAGATGAAGCGATCGATCGTTTCAAGTTTGCCAAAGTATTGGATATGAATGGTACAAAAAAGCGCTTCCAGGTAGTCAATGTGGATCTCAAGCGCTATATTTTGATCAACAATGACCGCTTCAATATTATTTTGGAAAATCGCAATAGACCTAAAGTACCCTATGAGTTGTTGATGGCATTTGTGGCTGCGACGCTCTTGATGTTCGTGCTCTATCTCTGGATGATCCGTTCTATTAGACCACTCTCTATACTCAAAAATCAGATCATCAGGTTTTCTGACGGCAAGCTGGATATCTCCTGCAAAAGTGATCAGAATGATGAGATTGCAGAGGTGGCCAATGCCTTTGACCATGCGGCACAGAAGATCAGAGAGTTACTGCACTCCAGGCAGCTACTGCTGCGAGCAATCATGCATGAGCTCAAGACCCCGATAGCCAAGGGGAGGCTGGTATCTGAAATGGTAGCAGACCAAAAGCAGCAGCGACGATTTCACGCGATTTTTGAGCGACTCAATCTGCTGATCGACGAGTTTGCCAAAGTGGAACAGATTGCCTCCAAGAATTTTGATGTGGTGCTCAAACCCTACAAAGTCAGCGATATACTGGATGCGAGTATCGATATGCTGATGTTGGATGATCCCGAGAAGTATATCAATCGGGTCGTCTCTCGAGATTATCTCGTGCAGGCAGATTTCGAGCTGCTGAGTCTGGCGATCAAAAATCTACTGGACAATAGCATCAAGTACAGCAATGACAAAAAGGTGCAGGTGGTGGTAAAGGATGAGAAGATACACATCAGCAACTATAGCAGCCCACTCAAGGAGTCAATGGAAGAGTATTACAAGCCATTTCATACTTCAAGTGGCGGCTTGGGGCTGGGGCTCTATATCGTCAAGAGTATTCTTGATATCCACAAGCTTAAGCTTCAGTATCACTATGAGGAGGGCAGAAATGTCTTTACGATTTATCAGTCAATCGTGACAAAATCGATGATTTCTACTGCTTGACACTCTTTTTTGAGGCGTTTATTGAGACGGGCGTCCTCTTCTGCCAGTTCTACCAGATCAGCAAAATCCTGCTTCTCTACGACAAAAGTATAAAGTGTTTTTTCTGTCTGGAGTATGATCCTTCCCTCTCCATTGCCTGATGTTTCCAGATTTCGTATCCCTCTGGCGAATTCACTCTTGAGTAGTTTGATTATTTTTTCATTGGAGATCAGCTCTTTTATGGTGATCTCTTTGTAAGTATCTTTTTCACAAATAATTGTATAGCTGACCTCTATTTTGCCCTGCATCCCTCTCTCCTGTGGTGATATACTGACTGCAGTGATTATATCATATTGTGTTGAAAGTGGATATGAGGGGATTTTAAATTTTGTAGGGAGAGGGCAAATTTGATCTTGGATGAAATCTGCCCTAAAATTTTGTAGTCTGTTATGAACTAAGCATAAAAGCAAGCTCAAGTGCTTGATTGGCATTAAGTCTTGGGTCGCACTGGGTATGGTATCTGTCTGCCAGTGTGTCTGCGGTGATAGGGCTGGAGGCACTGCCAGTACACTCGGTGACATTTTCGCCAGTCATCTCCAGGTGGATACCTGCTGCAATGGTGCCTTCTGCCTCATGGATATCCATGAATTGCTTGACTTCAGAGAGGATATTGTCAAAATCTCTTGTTTTGAATCCTGTGCTGCTCTTTTCTACATTGCCATGCATAGGGTCGATGGTCCAGACGACATGCTTGCCTGCATCTCTGACAGCCCTGAGAAGTGGAGGATAAAGCTTGCTGATGTTGCTGGCACCCATCCTGACGATGAGGTTGAGCCTTCCCTCTTCATTTTCTGGGTTGAGGGCTTCGATGAGACTGATCAGTTCATCTGGCTGCATGCTGGGCCCCACCTTGCAACCGATGGGATTTTTGATACCGCGGAAGTATTCGATGTGTGCACCAGTGAGCTCTCTGGTTCTGTCTCCGATCCAAAGCATATGTGCAGAACAGTTGTACCATTCTCCCGAGATACTGTCGGTACGCGTTAGAGCTTCTTCGTAATTGAGCAGTAGTGCTTCGTGCGAGGTAAATACTGTGGTCTGTTTGAGCTGCAGTGTGTTGCCACTGGTGATGCCCGCTGCACCGAGGAAGGTCATGGCTTTGTCGATTTGGCAGCTGAGCTCTTCATATTTCTTGCCAAGTGGGTGACCCTTGATGAAGTCAAGATTCCAGCGGTGTACCTCATTGAGATCGGCCAGTCCTCCGCGTGAAAATGCACGAAGCAGGTTCATGGTGGCGGCAGATTGGTTGTAGGCCTTGAGCATGCGTTTGGGGTCAGGTATGCGTGCCTCTTTTTTGAAATCAATACCATTGATGATATCGCCACGGTAGCTTGGAAGCTTGACCCCATCTATCTCTTCCAAATCTGACGATCTTGGTTTGGCAAATTGTCCTGCGACTCTGCCTATCTTGACTATAGGTTTTCCGCTGGAGTATGTCATAACAACAGACATCTGCAGTAGGAGTTTGAAAAGATTCTTGATACTATCGGCATGGAAGGCAGAAAAGGACTCTGCACAGTCCCCTCCCTGAACAATAAACGCCTCTCCTCGACCTGCCTTTGCCAACTGTTCTTTCAGGTCACGAGCCTCTCCGGCGAAGATCAGGGGAGGATAACTACTCAGCTCTTCTTCTATGGCCTTGAGTGTCTCTTGGTTCTGGTAAGTGGGCTGCTGCTTGATTGGAAATGCTCTCCAACTATTGGGACTCCAGTTCATCCGGTGAACTCCTTGGTGATAAAGTGAGAGATTATAGCTTAAAAAGTATGAAATTATTATAAGAACAGGGTAGATGTATGCTGGCTATAGGAGAGTTGTTACAAAATTGTTGATTTTGTTCAAAAATTAATTGACTTTTAAGTTATTCACATTGTGAAAAGGGTGTGAATAACTCATATTAATTAGTAAGCCCCTATTTTACGGGGTTATAATTTATAGTGATAGTTATTTTTAGTTTTTTCTATTTTTTGGCAATAAAGGTGACAAAGTTTGCCCATTGAAACAGTGTATCTATTTGTGAGAAGCCAGCCTCTTTGCACATCTGTATATTTTCCTCTATCGTAAAGGGAATCAGGACATTTTCCAACGCTTCTCTCTTCTGTGCGATCTCATAGGTGCTGTATCCCTGCGACTGCTTGTAATCATAGTAGATATCAATCATCTGTTTGTCGAGACGCTTGTCCTCAAAGACGATTTTTTCCGAAAAAATAAATGCACCGTTGTCATTGAGGCTCTCAAAAATCCGTTTTATGAGCTCTATTCGCTGTATAGGACGGATAAATTGCAGGGTGTAGTTGGCGACGATGATATCTTCATTTGCATAGGGGTACTCTAGCATATCAGCCAGTTCCAATGTAATGTCCGCACCAAATGCCTGGCATTTTTGTCTGGCACGATCAATCATCGCTTGAGAATTATCAATACCCTTGAGCTGCATGCTACTCTGCATTTGGCTGTTGAGCTCAAGTAGAAATTTGGCAGTAGAGACACCCAGATCCAGTATTTTCTTTCCTTCGGTCTGCTCTGCAAGAATCAGAGAAATGATGAGCTGTCTGACTTC
>JALVVQ010000292.1 GCA_027023325.1 Campylobacteraceae bacterium
GTAGTGTCCAAGCTCATGGAAAAAGACCAGCACAGAGAGTGCAATAAAAGCAATAATGAGATAAAAAAGTAGTGACATATGGTTCCGTTTTGTGATAAATTTCTGAATTATATCCAAATAAACCGATTTATACTTTTATGCTAAAATACACCAAAGGAGTTCTTATGTCTGAAGAAAAAATAGAGAGCAGTGTGGAAAAGCCAGCAGAAGAGGCTGTAGAGAAAGTGGAAGAAAAAGTAGAGGGCACCCAAGAGAAAATAGAAGAGGTGGCAGAGGCTAAAAAAAGCAAACTGGATATCGCCAAAGAGAAGATAGGCAAAGCTAAGATTTTGACAGCAGAGACCAAAGAGCAGATCGAAGCGTGTATGAAAAATATTGATATGGATATAGAGGCGCTCAACCAGCAAAAAGAGATACTGTTCACCTCTGCTTTACAGCCAGGAGAGACATTATTGGAAGAGGTAGGTGCAGCCAAAGAGGAGCTTTTGGCAGTGCTTCCTGAGAGTGGGGTAGAGCTTGTTGACTTGGATGAAGACGAGGTAGAGATCAAAGAGCTCTCCAGCGGACGCTTCAAAGGGTTCTTTTTTGCTTTACTTGCAGGCATGGCTACCTTTATGGGCTGGGCATTTGCCTCCTCTCAAGCACTGGGACTTTCTATCCCACCAGAGAAGATACCTGATCTTCCTCGACTCAACAAGATGCTGGAGTGGACCTCTGGGCAACTGGGGCAGGGAAGCAATGCGACGATAGGTGCCGCAGTAGTAATCGTCGCGATACTGCTGATCATGTGGATCGTCTACAGTATCATAGTATCGGTACGAGCCTCTAGTAACCTACGCATAGCTAGTCAGACAGAAGAGGCAGTTGCACTCTACTGTACCAGCAAAGAGGAGTGCAAAGAGAAGATGAAGCTCGTCAGAGAGCATATCCAAAATAACAGCCATACCCTAGGCAAATACAAAGTGCTCCTCGAAGAGCAAAATGCCAAGATCCAAAGAGCGGTATTTTTGGAAGAAGCAGAGGATTTTGATGGACTGCATGCCAATACCAAGGCGGATATCGCCACCACGCAGCACTTGATCACCGAGGTAAAAAAGCTCTTGGAAGTGCCTATCTCAGAAGCAGGGATATTGACAGCAGATGCGATCGAGACGCTTAAAAAAGCCAACAAGACGGTCAACGACCATATATTGAAGCTTTATAGCTAAGTATCCGCTGCGACTCAGAGGTATCTTCTCTGAAACCACCGGTAGTAGATGGCAAAGAGTACAAACCCTGACCCAAGCAGTATGGTCACAGACTCCAGTGAGAGTCCGAAGGTATAGGCGTAGCCGATAAAAAGCGCGGTCATGGCGCTGGAGAGCATAAAGAGCATATCATTGTAGGAGATGACGCGTCCCATAAAGTGGGGGTCTGTCTCCTGCTGGACGAGCAGATAGGTATAAGACCAGAGCGTCGTGATGAAAAAACCGGTCACAAAAAGAGCGACCAACCCCAAGTAGAAATTGTATTCTGACATTCCCCACAGCATGATTGCCCCTCCTTGTAACAGAAAAAACCAGTGTAGGTTATTGGTTGAGATCACTTTTCCGATAAAGAACGGCCCGATCATGAGCCCCAGTGCTCTGGTGGCATTCATGATACCGATTGCCAAAGGTACAGCGATTAGTGCCTTGTATTGGTAGTCAGCCAGCAGTGTGATAAGAGCATCGAAGCTGGTCAGTCCTATAGAGGAGTGTAGCAGGATCAAGTGTAGTATCTTTTTGTGCCCTATGATATAGGAAAAACCGTCTTTGAGCATCTTGAGGACAGCGTCTGTATGGGTGATCTCTCTGGGGGCAATCTCCAGTCCCAAGAGGATCAAGACAGCCATTCCATAGAGCAGGGCATCGATCGCAAAAGAGGCATCGTACCCCCAATAGTAGGTGGTGATACCCCCTACCGCCATACCCAACGCATAGCAGAGTGACCAGATGATGGAGTGTATCTCATTGGTATTTTTGAGCATCTCTCCCTCTAGGATACGAGGGAAAAGTGCCATCTCGGCAGAGAAGAGCATCGAAGAAGCTGCAGAGCGGATAAAGATCAGCAGAAGCAAGACACCGATATAGGCCAAGGAGTCAATCAAGATAAATCCGAGTGTCATGGCTATCTCTATGAGGAGGAGGGTGAGCATCAGCTTTTTGAAATCGATACGGTCGATCAGGGAGCCCGTCAAGGGAGAGAGTATCACTGCTGGCAGCATGGAGACCATGGCAGTGATTGAGATGGTTGTGGCATCTGCACCCAGAGCCACAAGCATAGAGAAGATCGCTACTTGGGAAAACCATGTCCCAAAATAGGAAATGAGCTGTATCAAGGATAGCTTGGCTACGATAGGGTGCTGCAAGGTTTCTCTGTAGGTCATGGTTTGCCGTTTTTGTAGATTTTTTTGTATTATACTCCATAAACAAGAATAATCCATAATATTTAATGATAATCAATCTCATTAAAGAAATCCTAAGAACGAGCGTGCTATGATGCGTATTGAAAATAGTTATCAAAATTAAAAGTGGACAACAATATGACATTATCAGAACTCAAAAAAGGTGACAGTGCCAAGATCATAGCAATCAATGCTTCAGAGGATTTGAAGAGTCGTTTGCGCTCTTTCGGTGTTGTTAAGGGGAGTGAATTGACAGTGGAGACCTACTCGCTGGCCAAAAAAACCATAGAGATCATGGTGGATGACACTCTGATCGGACTCCGTGCCGTAGAGGCTGAGAAGATAACAGTAGAAAAGATTACAGAAGGAAAAAACTAATGGCATGTCAAAGTTGTAGCTGTAGCACGGGAGATCATACCAAACAAGGAAAAGATGGGGCAGGACTGGAGGCGATCAGGGTCGTGCTCGCAGGTCAGCCCAATGTAGGAAAGTCTATGCTGATCAATGCCATGAGTGGCTCTGGCAGGATGAAGGTGGGCAACTTCTCCGGTGTGACAGTGGAGAAGACGGAGATCTGTTTTGAGCATCATTGCCATCAGTTTGAGATGATAGATCTACCGGGCACCTACTCGATCAATGGCTTCTCCAAAGAGGAGAAGGTCGCCCGTGACTATCTCATGCACGAATCCTATGATGTGATTATCAATGTGTTGGATGCGACACATATGCAGAGAAACCTACTCTTGACACTCGAATTGCTCAAGCTAAACAAAAAAATGGTCTTGGCGCTCAATATGGCAGACGAGGCGGCCAAAGAAGGCATAGCAATCGATGTCGAACAGATCGAAGCGATCATTGGTGTACCAGTAATCCTGGTCTCTGCTAGTACGGGTGAAGGGGTGGATGCGCTGCTGGATCGCGTCCATGAAGTGGCGGATAGTCATAGAAGACAGCACTCGAAAATACTCTACAGTGACCCTGTCGAGGAGGAAATCAGCAGGGTAGCGCAGTTCTTTGACGAGAGAGGATACAGCTATCGCGATCTCAGTAGTAGAGAGTTGGCGATGCGTACACTGATGGGTGACCCTGTGATTTATACTGCACTGCATGATCATCCGATTATGCTAGAGCTTCAGCCACTGATCGTAGTATCATTGGAGCATATCTATACACACCACGAGACCAAAAATATGGATGAGATCAAAGCCAATGAATACACTGCTGTGGCCCGTGGTATACGCTTGGAGACGGTACAGTGCGACCGAAAGGGGCATGGTGGTAAAAACCTGACCAAACGCATTGATGACATTCTTATCAACAAATACTTTGGTATCCCTATTTTTCTCTTTTTCATGTGGGCACTGTTCCAGCTGACCTTCACGCTGGGTGCATTGCCTATGGATTGGATTGATGCAGGGTTTACTGCTTTTGGTGATGCAGTGGGTTCGATGATCTCTCATGAGGGGCTGCGCAGTCTCGTTGTGGACGGCATGATCGCTGGTGTAGGTGCAGTGGTACTTTTCCTGCCCAATATCATCATCCTCTATATCGGTATCGCGCTGCTGGAGACGACAGGCTATATGAGTAGGGTGGCATTTCTGCTGGATGGTTTCTTCCACAAATTTGGGCTGCATGGCAAGAGTTTCATCCCGCTGGTGACGGGCTTTGGCTGTACCGTGCCTGCCTATATGGCAACCCGTACACTTAAGAGTGAAAAGGACAGGCTGATCACGCTGTTTATCCTTGGCTTTATGAGCTGTGGCGCGAGGCTGCCAATCTATGTACTGTTTGCCGGAGCCTTTTTTGGGCCTGATCAGGCGGGTAATGTGATCTTTGCGATCTATATTGCAGGAGCCCTGTTGGGGCTGGTCATGGCAAAGGTACTCCGGGTCGTGGTTTTCAAAGGAGAGGATGAGCCATTTGTCATGGAAATGCCCAAGTATCGCCTGCCAAGCTTCAAGCTCATCTGGCACACCGTGTATCAGCAGGCATCAGGCTATCTCAAAAAAGCAGGTACCTTTATCCTCGCAGCCTCTATGCTGATCTGGTTTGCCTCTACCTATCCCAAGGTGGATGCTCCTTTAGATCTCGGAACCAACCAGATTAAGCTCTATGAATTGGAGCACAGCTATCTAGGACGGATCGGGCATGCCACAGAGCCTTTTTTCGCGCCGCTTGGTTTTGACTGGCGGATGGCAGTGGCACTGGAGACGGGACTGGCAGCCAAAGAGGTGGTCGTCTCTACCCTAGGCGTGCTCTATGCCATCGGTGATGAAGTCGATGCCGAGAGCAGCTCTCTCATTACCCAGCTCAAGGCCAATATCAGCTTTGCTTCGGCAATTGCCTTTATCGTCTTTGTCATGATCTACCTGCCCTGCCTGGCGGCGAGTATGGTCTTTGCCCGTGAGGCAGGGGGCTATAAGTACCTGCTCTATCTGTTCCTGTTTACGACGGCGACGGCATGGCTGTTTGCCTTTGCTGCCTATCATCTCCTGAATTAGTGTTTGGGATATGATACAATTGCAAAGTAACAAAAGAAAGGCGTAAGATATGGAAACCTTGATTTGGGGTGTCTTTTTCGGGATTATCGGTATGGGCTATTTCTCTTTTGGCAGGAAGCAGGACAGGCTTGTCTTTATGCTGACAGGGGCAGGCTTGATGCTTTTTCCTTACTTTGTAGAAGGGGTGACTGCGACTATTGTCACAGGAGTGCTTTTGCTTGCTTTGCCTTTTGTGCTATTAAAGCTTTCATCTTGATGCCTGACTGTCTATGCCTCCAGAATGCTTCTCTGTAGTCTAGAGGTACCCTCCCTAGTATCTTAAGCAAGCATAAAAATCTTTACTGAAGCCAATAGCAGCATGACACCTATAAAGATTTGGAATGGCTTTTTCCAGCTCTCTTTAAAGAGTCTTTCTGTGACCAGATAGACGATCCAGATACCAAGCCACAGAGAGATACCATACAAGGCATTGTCCGTCAAGGTTGGCAGACTTGGAGCATTTTTGCCCAATGTATAATGCCAGACAATTGTAAAGAGTGATGCGAACAAAGCACCCATAGTGTTTCCTATGTAGACTTGTTTGGCATTTATCTTACCCACTTTTATCGCAAAAGGAATTTTAAGTGCCTTGAGCGAGGTGCCTATAAAACCTATGGAAAAACCACTCAGTATTGGCCCGAACAGGCCACAAAATTTAACCATTTTTGGCTTCAGATTTTGGTAGTCCATCTCTTGAGGCTTAAAATGGATCAATATCAGTCTCAGTCCATACAATATGGCCAATACTCCCAGCGTATTTATAAGGACAGTATGGCTTATATTTATGAAGAGTATACTACCCGCATACGAAGAGACAAGCGTAAGAATAGGTATAAGAATAAAAAGTTTTTTCTTCATGGGTGTTGGAATTTGAGCTATTTTATTTCGGTTTGCGATGATGACAGTCAATGCTCCCAGCATGATAATCCAGAGATAAACATCTATAGACTTTACTATAGAAAAATTCAATACAAATAGCATTAATATGATGGCAAAGAACCTGTCAAATCTAATACCTAGTCCTCCTGTAACCACACCTACTATCACAATGGTAGTAATCATTTCCAGCATTTTTCTATCCTTATCTTTTATTTAAGATGAAATTATAGTGTAAATAATATAAAATATCAAGATATATTGATATATACTTGCCATCAAGCCGATATTTTGCTACACTAACAGCATGAAAACTTTTTTGCAGACTATCGGCGCACTCAATGACGAGACCAGACTCAGGATACTTCGCTTTATCGATGAGAATGGTGCGGTCTGCGTCTGTGATATCGAGGCAGCCTTTGAGATGATACAGTCTCGGATCTCACGCCATCTCAAGATACTCAAGGACGCAGGCTTTCTCAAGGTCGAACGACAGGGGCGCTGGGCCTACTATGCGATCCGCTCTCCGCTGGACAGATTCAGGCAGGATATCCTGACGGAGATCTCCTATCTGGAGATGGAGATACCTGAATCTAAAGCTAGCTGTGACCCTTCTTCCTAAAACATCAAGATATATTGATATATAACGCAAAACCTGCTATACTCCTTTCTATATATTTAGTGTGGTAATAATATGACATAAAGGGATAGATATGTTATTGGCTTCTTTGCTTTTTTTGGTCACATTGATTTTGATCATTTGGCAACCCAGAGGACTCCAGATCGGCACCACTGCGATCATGGGGGCAGTGATCGCGCTGCTGTTTGGTGTGGTAGATATACATGATGTATGGCGCGTCACAGGGATCGTCTGGGATGCGACGCTGGCATTTATCGGGATCATTCTGCTCTCTATGGTGCTGGACGAGATCGGATTTTTTGAA
>JALVVQ010000293.1 GCA_027023325.1 Campylobacteraceae bacterium
AGAGCTCAACCTCGTCGGTGACTATACCCATTACAACATAGAACGCACCCTGGCACCACTCCCTCCCAGTGCGATGGCAAGCGGTACACCTGTCACCACAAGCAAGGATATCTTTTCCCTTGGGCTCTCCTATGCCGTGCCACTTTTTACCGGAGGGGCACAGACCAGACAGATCGAAATCGACCAGATCGCCTCCACGATGAGTGAAGGCTCTATCAAACTCAGCAAAGCACAACTGATCTACAATATCCGTACCCTTTACCTCAGCACCCTCTCTCTCAAAGAGATCCTCTATGCCCAGCGTATCCATACGCAGGCACTCCAGTCACTCGAAAAGCAGATTGCCAAAGAGGTTTCCGTAGGCAGGAAAGCCTCTATAGAACAGTACAAATCCCAGGCAGATATCGCTGCTTCCAGTACCCAGGAAGAGATACTGAGCGCCAATATACAGATTACCAAAGCAACACTTGGGGCACTGGTAGGGAAGTCCATCGGCAGGATAAGCCCTCTCAAATTTTCTGTCAAAAAACCTCGATACAGCACAAAAAGACTCCTCAAAAAAGTCTCTAGGCTCACCAGACTCAAACTAGAACATCTCCAAATACAAAAAGCCCAAAAATTGATACAGAAGGCAGAGGCAGCCAGCATGCCTCAGGTCACCCTCAATGCCTATACAGGCAAAAACTTCGGGGAAGATATCCATAGTGACAGCTGGGACAGTGAAGGTATCTGGCAGATAGGGGTCAAAGGGCAGTACAACCTCGTCGATTTTGGCAAGCGCGCCATCAACGAAGAGAAAGCACGGGTCGCCATGCTCCAAGCAAAGATCCACCTCCAGCAAGTCACACTGGATGTCAAGAAACAGCTCCTACAGGCGATACAAAAGATCAAGCTTAGCTACGCAGCGTATCGTGGAAACCGCGCCCAATACAAGCTTAGTAAAAAGAGTGCAGAGATAGAGAAGGTGCGCTATGAAAGTGGTGCCTCCACGCTCAACGATCTACTTCTGGCACAGAGCAAAGTACAGTTTGCCAAAGCCAAAGTTATACAGAGTCGCTATGACTACAAGAAAAACCAATACTATCTTGATTATATTTTGGAAAAAGGAATAAAGTAAAATGAAAAAAATCATCATTTTTCTCATCGTTATCGCCGCCGTTGTACTGATCGGCATCAAAGGCAAAGGCCTGCTCGATCAGCGTCAAGACGAAGTGAAAAACATACCTCTGCCTCTGACGGAAGCAATCACTGTGCGTACAGTCACCCCTCGAACAGGAACACTGGAGAACAGCATCTCTCTGCTCGCACAGGTACTGCCCCAAAAGAGCATCAAACTCTCTACCAAACTAGCCGGATATATCAAAGAGGTCGCCGTAGAAGAGTCCCAGACAGTCAAAAAAGGCGATCTGCTACTCCGTATCGATGACACAGAGATGCGCTCCAGTATCACCTCCCTGGAGTCAGCACTGGCCACCCAAAAGAGTGATCTGGCACTGGCAGAAAATATCCATGCGCGAAACCAAAAACTCTACGAGATCGGAGGACTCCCCAAAGAGAAGCTGGAACTCTCTGCACTCTCACTGCAGGCCAAGCGCTCTACGATCGAAAGCACAGAGCAAAAGATCCTACAGCTCAAGCACCAGCTCTCCTATCTGCAGATCGTAGCACCTTTTGATGGGGTGGTCGATGCACTGCTGCTGCATCAGGGTGATCTCGCCGCCACTGGTAAACCTATCATGAGTATCAGCACAGTGGATAAAAAGCTTCTCCTCACCTATGCACCGGATAAAGCCACTGTGATCAAACCGGCACAGCGCATATTGCTAGAGGACAAAGAGATCGGACATATCAAGTCGCTCTATACCACGGCCAAAAACGGCCTGCTCGCCGCAGAAGTTGCACTTACCACACCTATCGCATACCCCTCAGGCAGCAGTATCACGGTAGATATTCTTACACAGTCTCATCAGGGATGCATGGTGCCCACAGATAGCCTCATTCACAAGGCAGACGGCGCTTATATCATGCGCTACAGTGAAAACAGTTTTACGGCACAAAAGGTGACAATACAGGCAGAACAGAGCGGTAGTGCTATCATCAGCCCCTGCCCCACAGAGCCGATCGCCAGAGCCACGGAGACGATACTCACCTCTCTGCCAGCCTACACCCATGTCAAAGTGATCACAGAGAAAATGAGCGGAGAAGCAGATGCACACTAATCGCTCCAGCTGGGTCGAAAAGATCCTGCGTAAACCCCATGTCATCCTCTCCTTTCTGGCACTGGCGATCATGGCAGGAATCGTGGGATACAAAAGTATGCCACGCAATCTCTTTCCTGACTCCAACTATCCTGAGGTCGCTATCGTCATCGTCCAGCCAGGGGCTTCTGCTGCCAGTATGGCTAGCAACATCGCTGTACCGGTAGAAGAAGAGCTCTATACCCTCGATGAGATCCGCAGAGCCCGCTCCGATACCATCGATGAAGTGACAGTCATTCGTGCAGAGTTTGAATACTCCAAAGATATCGATACAGCAGTCAATGATGCCAGTGCTGCACTCTCCAAGATACGCTCCCTGCTACCCAAAGACATCAAAGAGCCACAGATCATCAAGATTACTGTCGCCACTGCCCCTGTCATGGTCATGAGTCTCTCCCCCAAAGAGGGTGCCAAGATGAGTCTGGAGGATATCCGTGACCTCGCAGAGACACGGATGAAACACAAGCTTCTCAAGACCGAAGGTGTTGCCAATATTGACATCTTCGGGGGCTACAAAAAAGAGGTGCAGATCATCGTCGATAAGCAAAAGCTTGACAGTTATCACCTCTCTTTGGGGCAGCTTATTGGCACCCTACAGAAAAACAACAATGAGTATGCTATCGGTGTGGTCAGCAACGAAAGGCACCGCTACCTACTCAAATCCCAAGGCAAACGAGACACCATAGACACGCTCAAGGCAATCCCCATCTCGCCAGATGTCACACTGGGAGATGTCGCCCAGATCTACTTTGGGCACTACGAAAACCAGTCCTCCTACTACGGAAACGGCAAAGAGGCGATCGCACTCTCTATCCAGCGTTCGACGACTGCGGATGTGATCCGTACGATTGAGAAAGTCGAGGTACTGATGGAAGAGTTCAAGCGAGAATTCCCCCATATAGACTTTGCCGTCAGTGATACACAAAAAGAGACGATCGAGCAGAGTACGAGCAATATGTTTGAGTCGCTTAGAGATGCTATTGTGATGTCCACCATTGTCGTCTTTCTCTTCCTGGCAAGCTTTAGACAGATCCTGATCGTCCTGGCAACAATTCCGCTGGTCTATGCCACGACTATTGCACTCATGTGGATGGTAGGGCTGGACTTTAATGTCATTACCCTCACCTCTGTAATCTTGGCACTGGGTCTGCTGCTGGATGATACCGTCGTGGTGATGGAAAATATCGAACGGCACTACCACGAACTACGCGAAGATATCCATCGGGCGGTCTTTAACGGCACCAAGGAAATCATGTTCGCTGACCTCAGCGGTACGATCACCACCATGATCGCACTGGCACCCATGCTCTTTGTCGGAGGCTACCCTCAGACAGTCTTTGCACCATTGGTAGGGACACTACTGCTGGCACTGGCAGCCTCCTATATCATCTCTATCGTGGTGGTACCACTGCTCTCCCTGCATATTCTCACCTTTGAGCCTGCCTGGCTTCTGGCATTTGAGTCATGGTTCAACCGCATCATCTCCACGATCAATGATAGTATCCAGGGCTTCTTTGCTACCATCGTTAGAGCTATTACTCGCTCCTGGACATGGGGGATACTCTCTATCGTAATACTCTTCGCACTCTTTTTTACTTCGCTCAAATTCGTCATGCCTGTAGTAGGTCAGGAGCTCACACCTCCTATGGATACCGGTGCAGTCAATATCAAGATCACCACAGACAGCAACCTCCCCATAGAGAAGAGTCAAGAGGTCATGGCGCGCGTCAATGCCCTCTTGAAGACCAAGGGCAAACTACTGCGTATCTCAGGTAGCATCGGTAGCGAAGCGGGTGTTATGAGTATCGGTAGCGGTAGCGGTATCGATCACCTCAATATCGTAGCCACCTATGTGGATCGCTACCACAGAAAAGAGGATATCTGGCAGATCGCAGGCAAACTCCGTACAGAAATCGCTTCCATACCCCATGTCAAATATCTCGATGTGACCCCCTATGGTGCTATCGCCATGGCGAGCATCAAAGGCAATGTCGATGCCAAGCTCAGCTCTCCTGATCTCAGTAAACTCCAAGAGGCAGGTGCGATGGTACACCAGGCTCTCTCCAAGACCAGAGGCGTTGTCTCGGTACTCAGCTCCTGGGATATCGACAAAACTGTCTACAATCTCCAGATTGATGAAGCCGTAGCCATGCAATATGGGCTCAAACGCTCTGATATCACCTCGCAGATGCAACTCTCTCTTCGCGGTGCCCCCGTGGCTTCTTTCCCCAAAAGCAACAGTGTAGACTATACTATCAGAGTCTGGCTGCCCAAAGTACAGATAGATCAGTTTGATACCCTATTGGATACACTCATTGATACGCCCAAAGGCAAGGTACCACTCAACACCTTTGCCACTATCACCTCCACCAAAGAACCCACACAGATCACCAGAGATGGTCTGGAGTACACACTGGAGATCTACGGCAACAGAGAGAAGGCCTCCATCTCACATATCATGGCAAACTTTGAGAAGCAGTTGGCGTCAGTCACACTTCCCAAAGGGGTGACACTGGAGCAGACAGGAGATATCAAGCAGTTCGGTGAATCCGCAGGCAAGATGGGCGGAGCGATCATCACCGCAATCGGGCTGATCTTCCTCGCTCTTATTGTCATGTTTGGCAACTTCAAGATCGCACTGATGATCCTCTTCTCCATTCCTTTGACCATCATCGGTGGTGCCTGGGCAATGCTGATCGCTGATTATCATGTCTCTATGGCCGCCATGATGGGGTTCATCCTGCTCGCAGGTATCATCGTCAACAACGCCATCCTGCTCATCCATTTCGCCATCGAGCAAATCAAGCTGGGACTGGACAAACGCGAAGCCATGCTCATGTCCATCAAGATCCGTACCAGACCCGTCCTCATGACCGCCTTTGCCGTCTCAGTAGGGATGCTGCCTGTCGCCCAGGGTGCCGCCATCGGTCTGGAAAAACTCGCACCCCTAGGCGCAGTTGCCATCGGCGGACTCATCATCGGTACTCTCATGACACTGGTCTATATCCCAGCGGTCTTTATCTGGACGATCAAAGAGGAGAATATCCGTTCTCATTAAGGTTCGTTCGGATTCAGTGAGTATACTTTTCCTATCACTTACAAAGGAAAAGAATGAAAAAAACACTGATTCTCTCTGCGCTACTCGCGCTAGGGTTACATGCTGATATTACGCTAGGAAAAACACTTCCCCCACTAACACTCGACAAAGCAAACGGGGGCTACTTTACCGGTGGTGCCTGGCACTCTGCTATGCTCAAAGGGAAGACAACCATGCTCATGTATGTAGATCCCGACGAGAAGGACAAAGGCGAGGTCTTCAAGCCTACTATTGAGAAATTGGAAAGAGAGATGAATTTCAAAAAGTTTCAAATTGTTGTCATACTCAATCTTGGTGCAACCTGGAAACCAGACTTTGTCATCAAGAAACTCTCTCAAAGCAAACTAAAAGATTACCCGAAACGCATCTATGTCTTTGATAAAAAATCTGTACTTTCTAAAAAATGGGGCTTAAAAAATGATGCATACGATGTTGTCGTGATTGATAAATCTATGAAACCGATTTATAGTCATTCGGGCAAATGGAAAAAAGAAGAGATGGAAAAGATTGATGCAGTGATACGATCAAACAGCAAGTAGTATCAAGCAGATTAAACCTCAATACAAATCTCAACTGAATATAGGGGGATGGAGGCACCTGCACAAGAACAGATGCCTCCATCCTTTTACCGAGAGGAAAGAGGTCTATCTCATGCCGCCACCATGACCGACACCATTGCCATCACGACCTGAACCAAATTCTCCATTCAGCGCATCCATCGCCTTGCCTCTACTTCTCGTATGTCCCTCTTTGCCTTTCTTGGACATGAACGCCTCTCTTTCTTTCTGCGTCAAAGACGCCAGTCTACCCTGAAGCTCCTCTCGGTATGATGCTCGATCCTCGACTGCCACAGTACCTCTCAGCGCTGCAAGCTCCTCCGTTGAAAGCTGTGTAAAGTCTGTAGCCATCAGGCCTATGGTCAATAGCCCCGCAGTTAAAATAAGTTTTTTCATTATGTACTCCTTAGATAAAATCTTCTCAAATACTTGACTTAAGAGACTCAAAGTATAGATTAGTTTTGTTACTATAGTGTTACTAGAAAGAGCATTTATACAATAGATGTCAGGTCTTATATTCTCTATGGAGAGTCTTCTGGCACTTGTCTTATTTATCAACAAAATTGCAATATAAAAAATGTAAGAAATCCCTATCTTGCCAAATGCATAAATAGAGAACTTGCGGTAGTTGCAATGCTTGCATCCATAGGGTATTGTGTAAAAATGGAGTCGCAATCGAAGGTTTGGCGATGATTTTACGCGAAGTACATGGCTACGATGATTGTGACTAATGCTTTTTTATTTACAGATTTGGGCTCTCGTTAAGGTTCGTTCAGATTCAGAAACTATAATACAGTACTATATTACAAATAAGGAAAAACTATGAAAAAAGTGATACTG
>JALVVQ010000294.1 GCA_027023325.1 Campylobacteraceae bacterium
CAATGGAACGATCCTTGCCCTCACGCCAGAGCGCACTGCACTCTACAAGCAGGCCGCCAAGAGAATCTGTGAGATTGCCAAGATGGAGCAGGCAGAACGCGCACAGTACAACCTGCGCAATATCCTCAATGAGAATGCCGTACGCAATGCCTTTGCCGTAGATATGGCAATGGGTGGCAGCTCCAATACGGTACTGCATATGCTTGCTATCGCCAAAGAAGCGAATGTCGATTTCAACCTCGCTGACATCAACGCTATCAGCAAACGCGTTTCACATATCGCCAAGATCTCCCCCTCATTGACTACCGTACATATGGAAGATATCAATGTCGCAGGTGGTGTGAGTGCGGTGATGCATGAGATGAAAAAGCGGGGGAATGACATCCTTGCAGACAACCCTACCATCAGTGGGCAGAGTACCTATGAGAAGATTGAGAATACCAAGGTCCTCGATACCAACATCATCCATACGATCGATAACCCCTACTCTGAAGTGGGTGGACTGGCTATCCTCTATGGCAATCTCGCAGAACAGGGTGCCGTGATCAAAACAGCTGGGATTATCGGAGACCGTGCCTTTACTGGAACAGCTGTCTGTTTCAACTCTCAGGATGAGGCGATTGAGGGTATCCTGGCAGGCAAGGTCAAGGCAGGCAATGTCGTAGTCATTCGCTATGAGGGCCCCAAAGGCGGCCCCGGCATGCAGGAGATGCTCAGTCCTACCAGCCTCATCATGGGGATGGGACTGGGAGACTCTGTCGCACTCATCACTGATGGTCGTTTCTCTGGAGCGACCAGAGGTGCCAGTATCGGACATATCTCTCCTGAAGCGGCAGAAGGCGGCATGATCGGGATGCTGGAGGATGGTGATGAGATCCATCTGGATGTAGACAAGTATATCTTAGAGGTCAAACTCAGTGATGCAGAGATCGCCAAACGAAAAGCTGCCTTCACGCCAGTCGTAAAAAAGCTGGAGAGTAAGTGGCTCAGACAGTATCGTGCATTGGTTACCAATGCCAGTAACGGTGCGGTGCTAGAGGCAGAGTAGCCTCTAGTGAATAGTGAGTGATAGCTAAGCTTGCAGAATGAGGTAGCTCTGAGCCTGTCGAGGCTAGTTAACCCTTCTTCCCCACTTGAATCTCGCATTGTAGAAAGGTCTGTTGAGGCTGGAAATCACCACGCGATGCTTGGCAGAACTGGCATGGATAAACTTATTACTCCCGATATAAATACCGACATGATTGACATAGCCTCTTCTTCTATGAGAAGTGTCAAAGAAGATCAAATCTCCTGCCCGCAAATTACTCCTACTGACATACTTGCCATAGTAGGCTTGCTTTCTGGAAACTCTTGGTAATCTCACGCCCTTGCTTTTACGAATCACATACTGCGTAAATCCGGAACAGTCAAAGTGACTCGGTCCGACTGCGCCCCAGACATAGCGCCGACCCAGATATCGCTTTGCCGTTCGGATCACTTGGGAGCCCCCTCTATTACTTCTGCTTCCCCTGCCATTGAGCAGCGCCATAGCATCTGATAAGCGTCTACTACTTAACTTTCGGCTGCTGCTTCTGGATACTATTCTCGTACGCTTGGATGTTTTTCTTTTGGCGATACGCTGCTTGGTTGTTCTTTTACTGCTCTCTTTGATCTTGCCGTCTACCGCAAGTACCATACCTCTATGCAGCTTACTTCTCCTGCTCAGCTTATTGAGTGCTCTGAGTTTTTTGATGGTAGTATGATGCTTTTTGGCAATCAACCAGAGTGTGTCCCCTTTTCGTACTTTATAGCTTTTAGGCTTGCTTATCTTTATTTTTGTTTCGCCTACTGCCAGCACCATACCTATTTTGAGGCGACTCTTTTTGCCCAGCCTATTGAGTGTTCTTAGTTTTTTGACGGTGGTTTTGTTTCTCTTGGCAATTCTGGAAAGCGTATCTCCTTTTTTAACTCTATAGGTCTTGAGGACGATTTTAACTTTTTTACTCTTCTTTTTCTTGCTAGCAACAAAGGCACTTTTTTTCGATACTTTAAGCTTCTGACCTACACGAATCACGCTGCCTGCTTTGATATCGTTGAGCACCATGATCTCCTTGAGTGTGACATGGTTTTTCTTGGCGATCGAAAAGAGTGTGTCCCCACTCTCCACCTCATAAATACCCTTGCTCTTCTTCTCTTTTCTTGCAGCAACGACCACCTTCTCTTTAGGCATGCCTTCCGGGAAATAGGTATTAGTAGGTACGGTGATAGCCTGTCCTACACGGATCAACGCATTGTATGCCATGCCATTGGCCTCTCTGACCTCTTTGGTCGTGGTATGGTGCTTGCGCGCGATGATGAAGAGCGTATCCCCTTTGGCTATCGTGTAGGTCACCTTTCCTTTTTTGACAGTTTTCTGGGCGACCTTTTTCTGCGTTACTTTACTATCTGGGAAATAGGTATTGGTAGGTACCTTGATCATCTGTCCTACACGAATCAGTACATTTCGCTCCATGCCATTAGCATCTCTGACCTCTTGGGTAGTGGTATGATGTTTGCGTGCAATGGTAAAAAGCGTATCTCCCTTGGCTATCGTATAGGAGACCTTTCCTTTTTTGCTTCTCTTGCTGCTTTTTTGAGAGACTTTCTGCTGCTTTTTACTTGGGCTGCTTTTTGATGACTTGGGGAAGTAGGTATTGGTAGGTACCCTGAGAAGCTGTCCTACTCGGATCAGCTGTCCTCTCTCCAGACTGTTGCTCTTGCGCACCTCTTCTGTGGTTGCATGATGCTTTCTGGCAATCGTAAAAAGTGTGTCACCCGGCTGAACTGTATACTCTTTGATCTTGATCTTTGTTCTTTTTGCCTGTAGTGCGGTGACAGATACAGCTGCGATTAAAAATGCTAGTAATACTTTTTTCATACGCTTTATCAACTCCCCATTGTTAAGTTATTCTCTAATTCTATACTAAATAATATCAGTTGTCAAGTAAAATCCATATTTTTTAATAAAATTTTACTATATTCTGTTTATTTAGCGCAATATATAACTGAAATATACCCAATTTGAGATAATGAAAAATTAACCATTGGTTAAAACAGTAAACAGAGAATTTTAGTATAATTGCAAAAAAGGGATACTATGTATACACACAGATTATGGCTAGTGCCTACACTCCTCCTATTTCTCGGTGCCTGCCAGCAAAATAACGAAGAAACAGATAGCAACAAGGCAAAAATCAGCAAGCCCCTCCAGACCTCTATCCAAAATAATACACCTGTGGCCAAACCCACAGCAAAACAAAGCACTGCTGCCACTCTAGGCATTACGGTAGAGGACGACAAGATCATTATAGATACCAGACAAACAAAAGATTTTCTTCGAGGCATCGGAGACAAGATGAAGCACAGCTTTCAAAAGATCGAGAATAGCTTACGGAAAGAAAAGATCTCTTCACCCAATGAAACAGGCATCATTGTCAACGATACAAGCATACAAATAGATCTAAACAAAACAGAACACTTCATGGAAAAATGGATGCGAAGTATGGAGTCAGTCGTAAATGAACTCAACAAAACGATGGGAGAGATAGAAAGAAGTCTTCCTCAGAGATAGGAAGATCCAGCAGCAAGCAAATACTTGGCTGGAAATAAAATTATTTTTTAAGTGCTGCTTTGGAAGCATCAGCAACTTTGGTAAATGATTCAGGTGCGTTCATTGCCATATCTGCAAGGATTTTTCTGTCTAGCTCGATATTGGCTAGTTTGAGTCCATGCATGAAAGTAGAGTAGTTCATACCATTCAGTCTCGCTGCCGCATTGATACGGACAATCCAGAGTCTTCTGAAGTCTCTCTTCTTTTGTCTTCTGTCTCTATATGCATATACAAGTGAGCGCTCAAGTTGCTCTTTTGCTTTTCTGAAGTGTTTTCTTCTACCGCTGTAGAATCCTCTGGCTTGTTTTAGTAGTCTTTTATGTCGTCTGGTTCGTACGACACCTGTTTTTACTCTCATGGTTTTCCTTTACCGTTTTCTGTATTTAGAAATAGGTGTCAAGCATTTTCTCTGCCTGAACTTGCCCCTAATCGGGGGTTACTTGTCTATCTGTCAGTTATGCGATACACGCTTTGATGTTTGCAGCATCTGCACTGTCAACATACTTGGCTGATCTCATCTGTCTGTGGTGTTTACCATCGACTTTGGTCAGGATGTGGCTTCTGTACGCCGTTCCTCTTTTGATCTTGCCGCTTTTTTTCACTTTAAAGCGCTTGACAGCACCTTTAACGCTCTTCATTTTTGGCATCTTGGCTCCTTTCTTGTATTTCCCTGCATATAGAAATAGGGGTCGGTATTATACCGAGTTATTCTAAAATATTTATGTATTTGTCGCATCGTACTGCTGGGCATGGGATTTTGATAGACTATCTTTTATACATCATATCAACGGAAACTATTGCAATCTTGCAATGAATATGCTACTATTGTCCCACCACATACTCCCAAAAAATACAAGGACAGCCATGTCTAAAAAACTTTTATCTCTTATTGTCTTTCTGTGCCTAGGTGTATCACTCCAAGCCAAAGACAATATTGTCGTCTATCATGCTTATGGCAATGCCCGTCAAGTAATTGTACAGGGGCGCATGGAAAAGAAGAGAGCCTTGAAGCCTGTTGACAAAGAGGATGGGTGGCTAAGGAACCTTTGGAGGAGAGTCAAACAGGTAAAGGCAGATGATATCAAACATGCCTTTGTCGTCCTCTCTGTCAACCATGAGCGTTTTACGGTCAACGGCGACAATGAGGGGTATTTTGAGTTTAATGTCCGAACCAAACAAACATTTAACATGGGGTATCAAGAGATCACCCTACACATCAAAGAAAATCAAAATCTACATAAAACCCATGCGACCATTATTGACACTACGCCATTACTAGGCATTATCTCTGATTTTGATGATACGATGATCGTCTCAGAGGTAACAGACAAGATTCACTTGGGCATCAATACGCTATTCAAAAACTATAAACAGAGGGTTATTGTACCCACCATGCTAAAACGATTTAAAAAGATCCTCGCACAAAATCCCAAAGGCACACCAAGCACACTGTTTATACTCTCAGGCTCTCCACAGCAACTTTTTACACCGATTGAGCAGTTTCTGGACTATCATCACTTTCCCAAGCATACACTGATCCTCAAAAAAGCACATGGAGAAAACAAAGACCCCCTCACCAACCAATTTGCCTACAAAACCCAAAAGATAGAACGACTCATTCGACTCTACCCCCAAATGCGATGGGTGATGTTCGGAGATAGCGGAGAAAAAGATGCAGGAATTTATGCATTTATCAAAAAGAAGTATCCCAAAAAAGTCCAAAGCTACCATATACGCGATGTTGACAATGGGAAGATCAAAACATATAAATAACCTGTAGATTTTAGGCGTTTAACACTTCTTGCTTACTCATACAGCTTGGGTAAATTCGATGGTGCATTCTTTTTCCAGCATTCTATTTCCTTTAGTGGAACAATAACAAATAGAACCAACTCAAATATCAAATATAGAATTGTTGCAATGATCACAGTAAGCAATAAACTGTCTAAAATATTTGGCAACATTAAAAAAATCGCAACTAGTAATGAAGGGCTTATGCCTCCATAATAATATACAAAAAATATGCTCGAAATGGGTTTGGGGGCATAATAGCATTTTTTATCAGTTTTGCTTTTTATAATCTTTCCTAGTTTGATAGAGAATATTGAAGAAAAACTATCTATGTGTTTGATCTTTTCTTTTAGCTTCATTTGGAGCTCTCATTTGTTCTGTTGCAGAGGATCTCTTCGATTGGTGTAAACATCACCATGACAACTTCTATTATCAAATGAGTGAATATGGTTAATGGTATAGAGAAATAGAGGTTTTTGTACCTGTCTTGAAAATATGCGTATATGAAAAATAAAACTATATACACTGCATAATAGACATAGAAACTATACAGCCATCCAAACCATGCTTGTACCTTATAGCACTTTTTTGTTTTTTCTATTTTGTATATCTCGCCTAGCTTTATCCCATACAGATCGAAGAAGCACCCAATCAGACTGTATTTCCATAGTATTCTTTGTATCATACTAGTTTTGTTTCAGAAATTGTAGCATGAGCCAATTATACTCTTTGGCATATTCATACGCTTTTCTCGACTTCATCCCATACCCCTCACCAAGGTCGACATCTCCAATACAGATCATCTTGCTACCATTATCCGCTATGAGATTCTCGTCTCTTTCGATAGACAAACTCGGGAAAAAACTAGACATTCCCAATACGCTAACAAATCGATAGTCTTTCTTCCGAATATTTGTTTCGAAATCTTTTTTGACATTCAATTCGTCAATTTTTTGCGATACCTGGCTATCATAAATATCAATCCAACACTTTTTTGGGTCTAGCGCTATATACCTCTTGTAATTGAGATACCAATACCAGGCAATAGCAGTGAAGGTCAATAGCAATATCGGTAAAAGTATTTTTTTATACATTTTTACTATACTCCTCTATGCAACAGCTCAAAATAGTCTCTACGGATATTCGCTTGTACGCCTAGGTTAACATTGAATTTCACATGGCACTTTCATTCTGCCCTCCAAACCACCCCTATATCCTCTACACTGATATCTCGTTTCTTTGGCTTGATAGAGAAGTGCTCTATCTCGTAGTTGTCTAGATCGTGCTGTTCTGCCAGCGCCTCTATCTTCTCTGT
Organism: Campylobacteraceae bacterium; assembly: GCA_027023325.1. Lineage (GTDB taxonomy): Bacteria > Campylobacterota > Campylobacteria > Campylobacterales > Sulfurovaceae > JAAXPZ01. Next base: position 6,735 of record JALVVQ010000294.1, read on the forward strand.
CAGT
>JALVVQ010000295.1 GCA_027023325.1 Campylobacteraceae bacterium
GTCGCTTTATCCGGTAGGTGTGGTAGGCAATATCATGCGTAAGGTACAGATGCCTGATGGCAGGATCAAGATACTCTTTCAAGGACTGGCACGGGCGCAGATCGTGGAGCCAGCAGGTGAAAGTCCGCTCAAGGCGTTGATTTCAATCGTAGAAAACAGCCCCTATGATGATACGCGTATCACTGCACTGCTGGATATGCTAAGGGCCAAGATCAAGCAGCTCTCACAGATGAATAGCACGATTCCGGCAGACCTTGTCAAGACGATCGAAGAGAACAGCGAGCCCTACCGTATCGCAGATCTCGTCTCCTCTATGCTGACGATCCAAAAAGAGGATGCCTACAAGCTTTATGCAGACAGCAACATAGAAAGTAGGCTGTTGGGGTTGATAGATATCGCTATCGCAGAGATAGAGTCATTGAAGGTACAAAAAGAAATACAGCACAAAGTGCACAATAAAATAGAGCAGACCAATAAAGAGTATTTTCTCAAGGAGCAGCTCAAAGAGATACAGCAGGAGCTGGGCACTGACACACAGAGAGAGGAGGAGATCGCCGAGTTTAGAGAGAAACTGGAGAACATCAAGTCTTATCTGGAAGAGGATGCCTACAAAGAGATCTCTAAGCAGCTTGATAGACTTGCAAGAATGCATCCTGATAGTGGGGATGCCAACGTGGTGCAGAGTTATCTTGAGTGGGTCTTTGAGATGCCATTCGGTGTATTCAGCAAAGAGAGTCTCAATGTCAAAAAAGTAGCCAAAGAACTGGATGAAGACCATTATTCTCTGGAGAAACCCAAAGAGCGCATCATAGAGTACTTTTCTGTCAAAGAGCTGGCAGAGCTTCGTGGCAAGAAAAATGAAGACGAGAGGGGGGTCATTCTCTGTTTTGCGGGCCCTCCAGGTGTAGGCAAGACCTCACTGGCAAATTCAATTGCTACGGCACTAGGCAGACCACTGGTGCGTATCGCACTGGGAGGGCTCGAGGATGTTAATGAGCTCAGGGGACATCGCCGTACCTATGTGGGGGCGATGCCTGGGCGCATCGTGCAGGGTCTAGTGGAAGCAAAGAAGATGGATCCAGTAGTCGTACTGGATGAGATCGACAAAGTAGGGCGAAGCAATAGGGGAGATCCTACGGCGGCATTGTTGGAGATCCTTGATCCAGAGCAAAATGCTCACTATCGTGACTACTACCTAAACTTTCACATTGACCTAAGTAAAGCAATCTTTATCGCAACGGCCAATGATGTAGGCCGTATCCCTTCTGCACTGCGGGACAGGATGGAGTTTATCTTTCTGAGTAGCTATACGCCCAATGAGAAGTTTGAGATCGCCCAGAGGTACCTGATTCCACAGGAGCTTAAGAAGCATGCACTTAGGAAAAATGAGTTTAGTATAAGCGACAAGGCACTAAGAAGGTTGATTGAGGAGTATACCAGAGAGCCTGGTGTGAGAAACCTTCGCAGAAAAATTGCTTCACTTATGAGAAAGGTGGCAAGAAAAATTCTGGATAACTCTACTATAGAGCATACTCGTGTCACGGCCAAAAATCTCAAGCGCTATGCCGACAAGAAAGTATTTGAGATATCACCTGTAGAAAAAGAGCCACAGATCGGCATCGTGAATGGGTTGGCATGGACAGCAGCTGGTGGTGATGTGTTGACTATCGAGGCAACAAAAATCAAAGGGAAAGGGGTACTTCAGCTTACCGGTAGCCTTGGGGATGTGATGAAAGAGTCTGCGCGTATCGCTAGCAGTGTAGTCAAAATTCTTATTGATACCCAGGTGCTTAAAATACCCAATGATATCATTCCTCGGAGCCTAAAAGAAAAAGAAGAGGAAATCATGGTAGATGCCAGTGAAGCCTATAAGCGCTATGACCTTCATCTGCATGTGCCAGAGGGTGCAACACCAAAAGATGGTCCTAGCGCAGGGATTGCTATGGCAACGGTTATCGCCTCAATATTGAGTAATAAAAAAGTAGATAATAAGGTTGCCATGACAGGAGAGCTGACACTGACAGGGAAAGTATTGCCTATCGGAGGACTTAAAGAGAAGTTGATTGCTGCCTATAAGGCGGGTGTGAAGCGCGTATTGATTCCCCAAAAGAATTTGGCACGTGATATGAAAGAGATCCCCGATGAGGTCAAGAAGCATCTAGAAATCGTAGGTGTCTCGCATATAGAAGAGGTCATAGAGCACGCACTTCTTTAGTCTAAGTTAAGTGATCCACTCCTTGATAGCAGGGATTAACTCCCCTTCTTTAATGGGCTTCAGCAGAAAAGCATCAGCTCCATAATCAAATACAGTGGTTCTTTGTGTATCATCTGTAGAGAGGACGATGACAGGAATAGAATTGTTCTCTGTGTCTGCTCTAAAGATTTTGAGAAACTCTTTTCCGTCCAGTATAGGCATCATAATATCAAGTAGAATCATATTGATACTGTTATCCTCTCTGATAATACTTAATGCTTCAGAACCATTTTCTGCTTCAACCATGCGGCTTACAATATCTGTATGTTTTTTGAGTAAAGTACTTATCAATTTTCTGTTAATAAAATCATCATCCACGATCAAAATATTAAAACTCATCTATTCTCCTCTATTTTTTTTATAATTTTTTCTATTCCTTTGTTCTGCATCAGAGAACCAATCTTGTAGTAATGAATACCTTCTCGTAATGTTCTTTCGTTTGGGTCAGAGGTAAGGATGAACGTAGTATTCCATGTTCGCAGTGTATCCCTCTGTTCAGGATCCAAAAAAGCTTCATCGGTAAAGACTGCCAAATAGTCTTCTTTGCCAATATGCCCCATAAAGTCCTCTTTTCCAGATGCTATATCGTAGGTATATCCTAATGAACCAATGATTCCAGAAAGTATCTTACTACTTAATGTTGATTGTTTGGCAATCAGTATTTTTGCACTTTGTGGTACAAGTGCTTTATGGGTCTCTTCTTCGAAAATAGTTTCTTTATTGCGCGATTCTTTGTCTTCATTCGGTATAGGTGGGGATGCCTCATACATGGTTTTTTCTTCGAGTGCTTCATTGACTTCTACGCTGTGATTTTCAGGGATAAATTTATTGAGGATGTAGAGTAACTCTGTCATTTTAATCGGTTTTGAAATATACTCGTCCAAACCTTCTGCTAGGAATCTTTCTCGGTCTCCCTGCAGTGCATTTGCCGTCAGTGCTACAATAGGAATATGGTTAAGTTTCTCACTCTTCTCGTATTCTAGAATTTTGTGTGTTGCTTCAACACCATCCATAACTGGCATTTGTATATCCATAAAAACAAGATCATAGTTCCCATCTTTTCGTCTTTCAAATCCCTCTAAACCATTGTTTGCGACTTCAACACTTAGTCCAATTCCTTCAAGTATATTGACAACAAGCTTTTGATTGATTAAGTTATCTTCAACCACAAGAATATTTCCACCAAAGGTGCTCTTTGTGGACATCGAAGCTTTGTCTGCTTCCATATCTTCTTTGATATTGTCAGTCTGTACTCTGATGATGTGTTCTAATTTGGTCGGCACTAGCGGTTTGTAGAGTATACTTTCTCTTTGAAGAGAAAGTTTGGTAGCCACATTTCTGGAGGTAATACTTGCCATAACGACAAGTCTTTTTTTATCGATAATATCCAATACATGAAGTATGGTGTCATCAATGTCATCTACATCAAGAAGCACTAAATAGTGGTCATTATTGTCAAGTGATATAAGATTCTCCAAATCACTAATGGTATCAAATGTAGAGACAGTTGCACCATAGTAATCGAGATATTTTTTCAGATAGATATCCAGAGAAGAGTTCTTGTTGAGAGCATAAGTATAGAGAGTGAAATCTGTAAATTTATTCTGTAAGGTAGATATAGGAGAAGGGATCTCTTCTAGTGGTATAGCGAAGGAAAAAGTACTTCCTTCTCCTTTCTTGCTCCTGACTTTGAGATCTCCACCCATGAGCTCAACATACTGTTTGCTAATCGTAAGTCCAAGTCCAGTACCCCCATATTTCCTGGTAGTATCTACATCGCCTTGTGAAAATGCTTGGAATATTTTTGAAAGCTGTTGTTTGGTCATCCCAATACCGGTATCTTCAACAGAAAATTGAATGATACTCTTCTCATTTTCTTTGGATTCTTTTTCGATATTGAGCGTAACCTCACCTCCATAATTGGTAAATTTGATCGCATTATTGAGTAGGTTGGTTAAAACTTCTGTAAGCTTGACAGAGTCTCCTTTGAGCTGTTGTCCGATATAGGGATCGCAATAGTAGTTAAGTGTGATATTTTTTTCTGCAGCTGTTGTAGCAAATGTTTCAATAGTGCCCTCAAATTGTTGGTCTGCGAGGAAGACAGTCTTCTCTATCTCCACATTTTTACTTTCTATTTTGGAGAGATCAAGAATATTATTGATAATACTAAGCAGGTTCTCGGAACTTTTTTCAATAATGGAAACAAACTCTTTTTGCTCATCATCTACATCAGTATTTTTTAACAATTCTATAAAGCCGATAATACCATTCATGGGTGTTCTTATTTCATGTGACATATTGGCAAGGAAAAGTGATTTGGCTTCATTGGCTTCTGTGGCTGTGGTCTTATCTGTTTTGGCCGTCCGTATCAGCGCCTCCAAAATAGCATAAGCCTCATGCAGGCCTTTGTCGGTATCCAGATCAATAGTATCCTTTAGTGCCAAGACATCAGGAGGAAGGTCGTCCTCTTCAGTATCTCTAGTGACTCGAGTAATGATTTTTTCAAGTCCTGCTGTGTTGTCTTTGATTATTCGAGAGACACGACGGCTATAGAGAAGAAATAGGAGACTCAAAAACCATAAAATAAGTGCTGCGGGAAACAGGATATCTGTATAGCTTGAGAGCAGTGTATGCCATGACGCCATGTGGGCATAGTCAATGTAAGTTTCAAAGAGAAAGTAACTTGAGAGAAAAAAGAATAGGAGTGCTGGCATCAGTGAACCCAGCTTGATGCTATTTTGAATTTTCATACCATTTTCCTTGTCATATTTGGTCCATTTGTATGGAGAGTGCTTTTAGCTGTCCTGTAAATAATGTAATCAACTCAGGCACTTGTGCAAAGTCTTGATTAAACTGTAACTGATACAATGTTTCTGCTATAGGGGCAATACGCAGGTTACTGGACGCTCCTTTTAGCATATGTGCTGTAGTCTCTATAGTATCCATATCTCTTTCTTCATACGCTTTTTGCAGTACAGGGAGATTCTCTTTGGCTTGGTTGATAAAATCTATGACAAATTCACTGACCAAAGATGCTGGAAGTGTCAGTTCATCTGCTGCTTCATTGAGGCTGAAATCAAAAGGAATAGGCTCCACTTTATCTAATGAGGCAGATACTTTTTCTGTAAGATTTTTTATAGATTTCGTTAAGACAGGCTCCTGCTCCTCTTCTGATAGGCTCTCTTGTAGGAAAGTAACTTTTTCTTCCGTATGATCAGAGAGATGTGTCGCGGGCATGTCATTGTCTGATACGGTTTTCCCTGCCATACTTCTGGCTTGCGTGACCATTGCTAAGAAACCGTCAACAATAGAGGACTTTTCATCGGAGGTTGCGTTGGAGAGACCATTAAGTTTTTCTGTAATTTTTGGGAGGTGTAACAGCAGCGAGATCTCTTTTAAAATAGAGAGAGCTTCTCTACTCTCTTTGAGATCATTGCTTCTGAGACTTGGCTCGAGAAGAATAGACTCTTTTTCGAAGTCATCCAAGAAGTGTGAATACTCTTCTTTGGAGACACCAATAAGCTTAGCAATCTCTAAAAAGTCAGTTGCGCTACTTGGTATAGGTTTTTCTGCTTCACTGGAAAGAGCGTCATCGTGCTGTACTGTTTTTTCTCTATCAGGTATCTCTGCTTCTGTAGGTGTGACAGATGAGGCATCATCAGAAAGGAATGATACGACTTCATCCTCTGTATTCTCTTCCTCTTCTTTCTCCATAAGAGACATGAAAGATTCATCATTGGTTCTAAAATCTATGGGCTGATCATCTTCTGTGGTATTTGCGTCGATATCAGTCTCTAAGAGTCCAATAATATCTTTCTGAGATACAGGGATATCCTCTTCAGATGGTTGTAGTTCTTTGTCGTCAGAAAATCTCAATTCAGGCATATCAGATGTACTGGTACTAAGAAGACTATCGATATCTTCTATATCTTCTTTGGATTCAAACTCTGCTGAGAGTGAGAGAGACGCATTTTCTAGAGAATCGTCCTTTCTCGTATCTGTAAGGCTGAAGATCTCCTCATCTTTGATCTCCTCTTCTGTATTTGTGTCAGCAGTAAGGAATTCTTCCTCTAAAGATGATACTTTTTTATCATGAAGACCTGATTGCAGTATTGCAAGATTGAAAGGTGCTTCTTTCTGGGAATTTTCTGTTTTCTGAGGCTCCTCAGCTGTTTGGTCTTTTGCTTCATTGATCTCGTAAAGATAGGCATCACCTAGGAAAGTCGAGAGCTTGGTTTTATAAAAAGTGCTATTGTTCTGAAAGTAAGAGATAGACTGTTCCAGTTCATCTAGTACTATTTCACCTTTTTTGATAAGTAGTGCTACTTCATAAATATTCTCAGTACCTACCTCTTCTAAGAAATCAGTATCTGCAGCAATGATACTGTTTTCATGATTGACAATAAAAAACATCTAACAACCTCCTTCTTGTATCGTGAAAAATAGTACAATTAATATACATAGTTT
>JALVVQ010000296.1 GCA_027023325.1 Campylobacteraceae bacterium
CTTATGATGGATGCCGCCAGTATCATTGGTGTATCTAAAGTAGGTATTTGCTCCCTCCATCACATCTCTTCCCAGCTCCTTGTTGATACCGTTGAGGGGTAGGGAAGCCCCCAGTGGTATCGTTCGCCATACTTTTTCAGGTCTATAGAAGAGTGCGGCAAGCATAAATATCGCCATAACAGAAAGAACCCATAGATACTTTTGCTTCACGGCTACTCCTTTTGTCTGAGTCATAAGGGAACCTCAAAAAATATTTTTTGACCGATGTGACAAAGGAGCACTCAACCCATGTAATGGGCTAGCCTTCACGGCTTCGCTCTGCTCCGACCGCTTTGGTTCCGAAGCTACAAAGGACAAGCAGTTGTCCTTTGCTGACACTTCTCATGTTTGTGACTGCCAGAGTATCGGACAAAAAACATCAATTTTTAGAGGTTTCCATATTATACTGAAAATATTGTTTCATAGTGGCAAAATAGTCGCACAATAAGGTAAATAAAAATTTACTTTAAGAAAAAGACAAGACTTACTTCCCTATAATTAGATAAAGTTTTCTTTACCATTGGAGGAAAGATGCAAAAAGAGTTTCTGCTTTATACCAAAGAACCTTTGGCATACCCGCTTGATGAATCTATTGTAGTGTGCAGTGAGATACCTGAGGACGCTTTCGTAATCTCAAATATAAAGTATGTAAATACTCAAATATTCGCGCCTGAAGTAGATTTTTACAGAAGAAATACCCAGGACACACTCTCTGGTCAGATGCGCAATATCAAAACACTCTATGAGATTCGAAGCAGCACCTATGACTTGGCACAGGATATGGATCACGGTCAGGCGGTTGGTAAAAAACTATTGATTGTTTTAAGAGAGAAAAACTCCGAATTGAAGGAAAAGTTAGATAATGATGGATTTACCTGCCTTGAATTGTCATCTGAGGAGATAGAGAATGTCAGTGGGCATATAGGCGCACTGACTGTCGCAACCACCAAGCGGATGCGAGGAGAGATCAAGGTTGATCAGATAATTTGGACAAATGCACCTGACTTTGCCATGAAGCAGAGTGGGGTGTATGATCCCGTAGAGATTGGTTGGGAGAAGACCATAGAGACACTGTATGAGAACGATGGTGTGTTTAGCTATAAAAATTTTGTACAGTACAATCCTGATATCTGTCAATACAAAGGGAGACTGCTTGAGGAGACCTGTGGCAAATGTGAAGAGGTCTGCCCCTCTGTAGCGATTATTAAAACTGACGAAGACAGGCAGCTGCACTTTTCAGATGTGGATTGTCATGGTTGTGGCGGTTGCGTGAGTGTCTGTCCTTCAGGGGCATTGGATTTTACCCAAATGCCCAGAGATGCCTTTGCCGAGGCAGCTACTTATTTCAAAGGACACACGGCGCTGCTGCTGCCTCGGCAGGTAGAGATCGATGATCTGCCTCTACCAGAGGGTGTATTGCCTTTTGCTATGGAGGGCAGAAAATACCTTCATGAGGCGCACCTGCTCATGCTTTTGCAGCAAAGTGGCAATCCTGTGATCTTCTATACGGATTTTGTCTCCAAGGGTACAGGTGATGCGATACGAATGATCAATGAGATATTTGAACGAAAGTATCAGAAAAAAGCAGTCTATGTCTGTATGAATATATCGGAGCTTGAAGCGGCATTTGCAGCCAAAGAGAGTCTGGAGGAGTGCCGGTATGAGATGGACGATACGGGGCTGCGTAAGCGAGAGAGCTTTACCTATAGACTGGCACATCTGGTAGGGGAGGAGGACCTGGGTGTACTTGAGACAGGAGAGCATATCCATTATGCGGATATGCAGATCAATGAAGCAGCCTGTACGCTCTGTATGAGCTGTGTGGGTGTCTGCAATGTGGCGGCATTGACCGCGCATCCCGAGGACAACACGCTCAAGTTTAATCCTTCACTGTGCACAGATTGTGGCTATTGTGAGGTGGCATGTCCAGAGAAAGACTGTTTGGAAATGGTGCATGATACACTCTCTTTGGCTCCGGAGTATTTTAAAAAGCGTACGATGGCACATGATGAATTGTTCGCTTGTGTGGAGTGCGGTGCAGAGTTTGCCACTGTCAAATCAGTGGAGAAGATCGCGACGATGATGAAGCCAATTTTTGGTGACGATGAAGTGAAGATTCGCACGCTGTACTGCTGCGCAGACTGCAAACCCAAGGTGATGTTCAGGGATCACTTGGAGCATAATATGGAAGGAAGAAAAAGCGTATGAAAAAAGATGAAGTAAACCCGGCAAGATCGCTCTATTACGGATTTTTCAGCAAGATGCTTGTGTATACAGAAGATATCGGGCGATTTGATGGGCTGACAGAGGCATTGGAGGTGATGATAGCCAATCCACTCGATGCCAACTCGGCAGAGGCACTCAAAGAGATACAGGCATTTGTAGAAGCAGGTCACCATGAGGCATTGATCGAAGAGTATGATGCCATCTTTCATGATCCCGAGAGTCCTATCGTGCGTACCACTGCTTCCTACTATGATGAAGGTGTAGAGAGCGGCAAGAAGCGGCTGGAGGTCAAGCAGTTCCTGGCAAAGACCAAGATACGAAGGGATGAGAAGCACTACAAGGAGCCAGAAGACAGTATCGGGTTTCTGGTGACCTTCATGCATGAATTGATCGAGCTGATTATCGCAGGAGAGCCGAGCTATAACACCCTACAACACTGTCTGTTTGATGAGATTCTCAATGGTTTCGAAGATGCCTTTATCATCGATCTTTATGAGCATGAGTGTGCCAACGCCTACCGTTCTCTGGCAGTGGTGATGCAGGCATTTTTGGAGTTTGAACGACTTTACTTTGGTGTGACAAAACCCAAGCCCAAGCCCAAGGTGGTGCGAGAGAGTGAGTCCTGTGAGTTTATCAGTGAGACCGAGGAGAAGCGCCGCGCTGCCAACAGGATCGAGCGCAGTGCTGACTCCCTGGTCAAGAGCTGTGCCTTGGAAGATGATGCCTTCGAGGATGAGGCAGGGATCTCAGAATTGTAGTCCTGATGGGCTACCCAAGGGAAGTTTTGTAGCCTCCGCTTCCCTTTGGTAGCCTATCATTGTGTAGGTGAAGGTCATACCTCCCCCCTGAGTATGACCTATTTTAACAAAGGAGGAGGACATGGTCAAAGAAAGACGAGGCTTCTTGAAGAAGTTGGCGACCGCAGGTGCCGTAGCCAGTGTGGGTGCAGTAGCAGCGACAGCAGCCGAAAAGAAGCAGACACAGAGTTCCGGCGGTGTCGTCGTAGGGCACTCTCCCAAAAAAGAGATACTCTACAAGAAGACCGAAGCATGGAGCGAGTATTACAGTGCTGCGATATAGCAGCTGATACAATCTAGAGGAAGGAGACATTTGGTATGAATACAGATACTAAACAGGCTCTATCGACCAAAGTAGGTCGTCGCTCATTTCTGAAGATGGCAGGTTTGGCTGGTGCATTTGGTGCAACCAGTGCATTTGCGACCGCAGGAGTGACAAGAGCAGCAACGGATGAGGAAGTCAAAAACCCATTCCCAGGATCCAAGAAGGTGAGAACCATCTGTACAGCGTGTTCTGTAGGATGTGGTATCACAGCAGAGGTTCAGGATGGCGTATGGGTCAGACAAGAGGTAGCACAGGATCACCCGATAAGTAATGGTGGACACTGCTGTAAAGGTGCCGATATGATCGATATGGTCAGATCAGAAGTGAGACTCAAGCACCCGATGGTCAAAGAGGGCGGAAAATGGAAGCGTATCAGTTGGGATACAGCCTATGAGAGAATCTCATCCAAACTCAAGAGCATTAGAGACAAAGATGGCCCGGATGCAACAATCTTCCTGGGTTCAGCAAAAATGAGTACAGAGCAAGCATACTACTTTAGAAAGTTTGCAGCCATGTACGGAACAAACAATATCGATCACCAAGCTCGAATCTGACATAGTGCAACAGTCGCCGGTGTGGCGAATACATGGGGTTATGGCGCTATGACCAATTCACTTGGAGATATCCAAAATGCAAAAGCTATTATTATCTTTGGAGCAAACCCTGCGGTGAATCACCCAGTCGGTTTCGGACATTTCCTGAAAGCCAAAGAGAGAAACAATGCTCAGATCATCGTGGTCGATCCGAGAATGACAAAAACCGCTGCCAAAGCGGATATGTATGCCCAAATAAGACCGGGTACGGATATTCCGTTTATGTATGGTATGCTGCATCTGATCTTCAAGAACGGTTGGGATGACAAGAGCTTTGTCAGTGACCGAGTCTATGGGATGGATGAAGTACGAAAAGAAGCAAAAAAATGGACACCTGAAAAGGTAGAAGATGTGACAGGCGTAAGCAAAGAGCTGCTCATGCAGATCACCAGAGCCTATGCCAAAGCAACACCAGGTACACTGATTTGGGCCATGGGCTTGACCCAGCACTCTATCGGTTCTTCCAATACCCGTATGGCGCCAATCTTGCAGCTAGCCTTGGGTAACATGGGTGTAGAAGGCGGTGGATGTAATATCCTCAGAGGTCATGACAATGTACAGGGTGCGACCGATATGTGTTGTCTCTCTCATACACTGCCTGGCTATTATGGACTCAGCAAAGGCTCTTGGGGCTATTTCGCCAAGAGTTGGGGTGTGGACTTTGACTGGCTCAAGGGACGCTTCAAAGATGAGAAGATGATGAGCACCAAGGGCTTTACACTCGCCAAGTGGTATTCTGGCGTATTGGGAGGCAAAGATGGTGAAGATGCGATCAGTAACGCTGGCACCAACCTCAAGGCACTGTTTGTCATGGGTAATGGTATCACCTCTATCTCTCAGCAGGCTAAGGTGAAAGAGGCACTGGACAATCTGGAGCTGATCGTACTGGCTGATCCTTTTGTCAATGAAGCAGCTATCCTGACGGATAAGCAGGATGATGTCTTTATCTTGCCAGCAGCCACACAGTTTGAGACCAGTGGTTCCGTCACGGCGACCAACCGATCTGCACAGTGGCGTTACAAAGTCGTAGAGCCTATGTATGAGAGCAAGCCTGACCATGAGATCATGTTTGAGTTTGCCAAGCGTTTGGGCTTTTATGATGAGTACACCAAAGGCATGCTTATTAAAGAGAACAAAAAAGCGTTTGTTTTCCCAGATGATGCTACCGATGAGATCGCAAGAATCATCAAGACGATCGGCCTGACTGGCTGGACAGCCAAGCGTCTCCAAAAGCATACAGACAACTGGCATATGTTTGACGAGGTAAGCCTCAGAGGTGCGGGTCCAATGAAGGGTGAGTACTATGGATTGCCTTGGCCATGCTGGACAGAGGAACACTCTGGAAGTCCTGTACTGTATAACATTCATCGCTCTGTCAAAGAGGGTGGTATGGGCTTCAGGAACCGATTTGGTCTAGAGCATGATGGCGTAGACCTGCTGGCTGGTAAAGGCTCAGCACCTGCACACTCTGCCAATCCAGATGGATACCCAGAGATCACTGCGAAAAATATCGAAGCAGTGCTTGGCATTACGCTGACAGCAGAAGAAAAAGCAAAGATAGGTAAAAACTGGAAAGTGGATACCTCCAATATCATCGCTGAGAAGTGTATGGAGGCAGGTATCGCACCATATGGTAATGCTAAAGCCAGAGCCAAAGTCTGGACATTCCCAGACCAGATACCAATGCATAGAGAGCCACTACACTCTCCACGAGCAGATCTGGCAAAAGAATATCCGACATATAAGGATAAGCCAAACCACTATAGAACAGATACCAAATATCTCTCTGTACAGACAGAGAAAGACTGGTCCAAAGAGTTCCCGATCAACCTGGTAACTGGAAGACTGGTCAACCTCAATGGTGCTGGTATGGAAAACAGAGCATCGAAATATTTGGCGGCATTGACGCCGGAGATGTTCTGTGATATTCACCCTGATCTGGCATTTAATTTGGGCATTAAAAATGGCAATATGATCTGGATACATTCACCAGAAGGTACCAAGATCAAAGTCAAGGCAAAATTCTCGTACAGTGTAGGCCCGGATAGGGTATTTATACCATTCCACTTTGCTGGTGTATTCCAAGGAGAGGATCTGTCACATAAGTATCCAGATGGGACGGCACCTTATGCAGTCGGCGAAAGTGCCAACACTGTCACGAACTACGGATATGATATCGTCACTCAGATCCCTGAGACCAAGGCGGGATTATGCCGCATAGAAAAAGCGTAGGGGGTGTGAGATGAGCGAATATGCAAGAATGAAATTTTATTGTGATGATGAGCGATGTATCGAATGTAATGGTTGTAGTGTAGCCTGTGCGGAAGCGCATGAACTGCCTGTAGGCATCAGTAGACGAAAGGTCGTGACGATCAATGAGGGAATCTTCGGCAAAGAGTTTTCTACTTCGGTAGCCTGTATGCACTGTACCGATGCACCGTGTGAGCAGGTCTGCCCAGTGGACTGTTTCTATATCAGAGAAGATGGAATAGTGCTGCATGACAAAGACACCTGTATTGGGTGTGGATACTGTCTGTACGCCTGTCCATTTGGGGCACCACAGTTCCCAACCGATGGCGCGTTTGGTACCAGAGGCGTGATGGACAAGTGTACGATGTGTGCCGGTGGTCCAGAAGAGACAAACTCTGCCAAAGAGCGAGAACTCTACGGTCAGAACCGTATCGCAGAGGGTAAAGTCCCCATGTGTGCGGCAATGTGCTCTACCAAGGCACT
>JALVVQ010000297.1 GCA_027023325.1 Campylobacteraceae bacterium
TCAGCTCGAAAGAGAATTTTATGCATGATTCTTCTGTTCCTCTAAAACACGATACATAATCTCCGCCCTCTTCCAATCCTCTAAAGTGTCAATATCCTGCACCAAATGGCGAGGTAAAACAATAGGAATAGAGTCTTTCCCAAACATAATCTCATCAGACTCTTCATTTAATTTTGTCCAATAGAACTGTCCTGCATCTTGATAAGCCTCTTCTAGATCTTGTGAGCGCGTCATGTAATGTTCAGGAAAAAACATTTCACAGCGGGCATTTTCATCTATTTTAAATGTTCTCTGAATCGGGAAAGGCATGGAGGCTGCAGAAAAAGCATGAACAGCAGTAGAATTGTTTAATTTCTCAAACCCCTCAATAAGATATTTTTCTTGAAGTAGTGGAGCTGTTGCATAGATAGTACAAGCGTAATCAAACACCTCACCTTTATCTCTTAAATACTCTAGGGCATGATTGATTACATCCCCTGTTCCCGTGAAATCATCTGACAGCTCTTTGGGTCGGATAAAAGGAACATCAGCTCCATAATCTTTAGCAATAGAAGCTATCTCCTCATCATCTGTACTTACTACCACTTTATCAAAAAGTTTCGAACTCAATGCCACCTCTATAGAGTAGGCGATAAGAGGTTTACCATGAAACTTTTTAATATTTTTTCTAGGTATTCGCTTACTTCCCCCACGTGCAGGAATCACAGCTACAACTTTAGGCATTTAAAACCTCAAAAAGAGTTTCAACCACATACTCTTGCTCTTCATCACTTAGTTTTGGAAACATTGGAAGAGAGAAGCACTGCTCATAATATCTATCCATCACAGGAGTAATCTCATCTCCATAACCCAAATCTTTATAATAAGGCTGTTTATTAATAGGAATATAGTGAAGCTGAATACCTATGCTTTTCTCTCTTAATCTGCTAAATAGATCTACTTTAGAGATATTCAATTTGGAAAAATCAACTTGAACCACATAAAGATGATAAGAGGATTTACCATCATGAGTATAGAGAGGTTTAATAATGCTATTTTCAAATGCTTCATCATATCGTTTTGCAATCTCAATGCGTCTTGCAACAAAATTATCCAATTTTTTAAGCTGTGAAAGCCCCAAAGCACACTGAATATCAGTCATGCGATAGTTAAACCCAAGCTCTCGCATCTCATATTCCCATGGCTTCATTTCAGGCGTTTTTACCATACCGTGCCCTCTAAGAGTAAGCATCTTTTCATAAAGCTCTTTTGAGTTGGTTGTAATGGCTCCACCCTCACCTGTGGTTAGATGTTTAACAGGGTGAAAGGATAAAATAGAGACATCAGAGTTTTTACAAGAGGCCGACTTGGTCTCTCCTTCTTTTGCTCCAATAGCATGAGCATTATCTTCTAATATAAGAACATTATAGTTCTCTTTTAGAGATTTCAACTTTTTTTGATCTAACATTCGTCCAGAAAATGCTACTCCATAGATAGCTTTGATAGAGTTGTCATTTTTAAGTATCTCCCCACAAAGGTCAAGGTCAATATTTCCATCCTCAGCAATATCAACAAAAATTGGCTTTGCCCCAGCATAAAGAATAGCATTTGAGGTTGCCAAAAAAGAGTTTGGAGTGGTTAAAACCCTATCTCCTTTTTTCAAAAGAGCCAAAGATGCTAAATGTAATGCAGCCGTGCCATTGGCTACAGCAATTACATATTCTACATCGCAATAGTCACCCAATGCCTCTTCAAACTCTTGAACCTTTGGACCAGTGGTTAAATAGTCAGAATTTAATACCTCTACAACGGCATCAATATCCTCTTGACCAATCCACTGTTTGCCATAGGGAATAAAATCCATCACAGATACTCTTTTGCCATCTCTAAAAGCTCTTCATGGGTTAACCACTCGGTATTGTTTCCTGAATTATATTCAAAGCCTTGTTCCACAGGAACACCTTTCTCTCCTAATCTATTTTCTGAAAAATCAGATATATGTGAAAATTGAATAGTAGGTTTAATAACAAAATGGTCATCAAATTCTAATGTTAAGTGAGAATCATCAGCAGGACACATGATTTCATGAAGTTTTTCTCCTGGGCGAATACCTATAATCTTATGAGAAAGGTTAGGTGCCATTGCCTTAGCCAATTCGGTGATATACATTGAAGGAATTTTAGGGATAAATATCTCCCCACCATACATCCGTTCAAAGTTTTTCAATACAAAGTTTACACCATCATCAAGGGTAATTAAAAAACGTGTCATTTTTTCATCGGTAATAGGAAGCTCTGTTGCACCCTCATCTATAAGTTTTTTAAAGAAAGGAATAACTGAACCGCGACTTCCTGTTACATTTCCATAGCGAACTACAGAAAAACGTGTTCGTCTACTTCCTACCATATTATTGGCAGCTACAAAAAGTTTGTCTGAAGCTAACTTAGTTGCACCATATAGGTTAATGGGATTGGCTGCCTTATCGGTAGAGAGTGCAATAACTTTGTCAACATCACAAGCTAATGCTGCTTCTATAACATTTTGTGCTCCATCAATATTTGTTTTAATACATTCCATAGGATTATACTCTGCCACAGGCACATGCTTAAGAGCTGCCGCATGAATAACATAATCCACTTCATGCATTGCTTCTTTTAGTCTTGATCCATCACGCACATCTCCAATAAAGTAACGCATGCATGGTGCAGTGAACTCTTGTGCCATTTCATACTGTTTTAACTCATCTCTACTATAGATGATAATTTTATTAGGTTTATATTTAGAAAGAATTATCTCTGTATATTTTCTTCCAAAACTCCCCGTTCCACCCGTAATTAGTATGTTTTTATTATTGAACATTTTTCCCTCTTAATCTAAAATTCTTTTTACTTGACTATCCACCAAATTTCTCATCAAACTATATACTACACTTGACATCGTACCTTCTATACAAACAATATTATACCCTAAAACCCTTACCCCAAAAACTCTTATGCTATAATCACAGCAACAATAAACAAAAGGGTCAATATGGGACTAAAACCGGACAAATGGATACGAGAAAAATCGCTCAATGAGGCAATGATAAGCCCTTTTTGCGAAGGTCTTATAGGGGAAGGGGTGGTGAGTTATGGGCTCAGCTCTTATGGATATGATATTCGGGTATCTGATGAGTTCAAGATCTTTACCAATATCAATGCAGAGGTGGTGGACCCCAAGGATTTCAATCAAAACAATGTAGTGGACTTCAAAGGCGATGTCTGTATCGTCCCACCCAACTCCTTTGCGTTGGCCAGAACGATAGAGTACTTTAAAATGCCTAGCGATACACTGGCGATCTGCCTAGGCAAAAGTACCTATGCACGCTGTGGCATCATCGTCAATGTCACGCCATTTGAGCCTGGATTTGAAGGGCATATCACCATAGAGATCTCCAATACCACACCTCTCCCAGCAAAGATCTATGCCAACGAGGGTATTGCGCAGGTGCTCTTCTTGCAAGGGGATGAGGCCTGTGAAACTACCTATAGTGACCGCAAAGGTAAGTATCAGAGCCAAACAGGCATTACACTGCCAAGAATCTTGAAAAAATCTTAGGTCTGTTATATCACTGTTAATGGAATTGGACTACAATTATAAACATTTAATTTAAGGAGAACAAATGGGATTTTTTGATTTTGTCAAAAATGCTGGTAAGAAACTATTGGGCAAAGGTGATGACAATGCTGCTGTCCAAAAAGAGATAGAGACAAGTTTCGAAGAGGTACCTGTACAAGGTTTGGTCGTAGAGGTAGACGGGCATAAGGTCACGCTGGCGGGCGTAGCAAGCTGTAACGACACACGAGAAAAATGTATCCTCATCGCAGGCAATGTAGAGGGCGTAGAGCAGGTCAATGCTGATCAGCTGGTCTCCGTAGAGCAGATCAGCGAGGAGAATAGCAGAGATGTACCTGAGCCGACTTTCTATACGATAAAAAAAGGTGATACGCTTTGGAAGATCGCCTCTCACTTCTACAAAGACGGCAGCAAGTACCCAGTGATCGTCGAGGCCAACATCGAAGTAATCAAGGATCCAGATCTTATCTACCCAGGACAAGCTATCAGAATCCCTGATATCGCCTAATACACTTTCGTGGCACTTCTGCCACGATACATTTCTCTTCTTCGTATCACTTCTTTTTGTTTATTCGTTTCTTTAAGCATTTCTGCTACAATACCAAACCAAAATGAGACATATTATATATTTAAAGTAAGAGCCTATGAAAAATCTGATCATCGTCGAGTCACCAGCCAAAGCGCGTACCATTACCAATTTTTTGGGGAAAGAGTACAAAGTCATCGCCTCCAAAGGACATATCAGGGATCTGCCTAAGAGCTCCTTTGGTATTACCGTTGATGAGGAGAGTGGGGACTTTGTGCCCAAATACTCCATTCCCAGAGAAGCAAACCCTACGGTCAAAGAGCTCAAGAAGCTGGCAAAAGCGGCTGAAACTGTCTATATCGCGACGGATGAGGACCGTGAGGGAGAGGCGATCGGATACCATATCGCCAAAGCGATCGGAAAAGAGCCTACAGAACTACCGCGTATCGTCTTTCACGAGATCACTAAAACAGCTATCAACCATGCTTTGGAAAACCCTCGCAAGGTAGATATGGACTCTGTCGATGCGCAACAGACCCGTAGACTGCTGGATCGTATCGTTGGATACAAACTCTCACCACTTCTTGCCAGTAAGATCCAAAGAGGTCTCAGTGCCGGCAGGGTACAAAGCTCTACCCTCAAGATCGTAGTAGACAGAGAACGAGAGATCAAAGCCTTTAAGCCCGAAGAGTACTGGAGTATCAGTGCCCTCTTCCAAAAAGAGATTGATGCCTCCATCTATAGCTTTGAAGGCAAAAAAATAGAGAAGATGACCCTGGGAAACGAAGCATCTGCGTCACAGATCGTCACTTCTGCCAAAGAGGAATCTTTCAGTGTCCAAAGTATCGAGACAAGTAAGCGAAAGACCAAAACACCTCCACCTTTTATGACCTCTACACTACAGCAGAGTGCCTCCACACAGTTAGGGTTCTCACCCAAAAAGACAATGATGGTAGCACAAAAACTCTACGAAGGCGTCAAAACAGACAAGGGCACCATGGGAGTCATCACCTATATGAGAACCGACTCTCTCAACCTTGCCAAAGAAGCGGTCGCTACTGCCAGAGAATTTATCCAGTCTAATTACGGAGCGAAGTACTTGCCTGCCAAGCCTAAAAACTATGCCACCAAGTCCAAGGGTGCCCAGGAGGCACACGAAGCCATCCGTCCTACTATTGTAGAATTTACGCCACAGATGGCACAAAGCTATCTGGGAGCAGACGAACTCAAGCTCTACCGACTGATCTACAACCGCTTCCTTGCCTGCCAGATGACAGAAGCTGAGTTTGAGACGCAGACTATACTATTTGGAGGCGCACACTCTGTCTTCAAGGCAAGCGGGAGAAGAATGTTGTTTGATGGTTTCTATAAAGTGACTGGATACACAGAAAAAGATAAGCTGCTTCCCAAGCTTGAGAAGGGGCAGTCTATCAGCTTGGATGACATCAAAGCGGAACAGCACTTTACAGAGCCCCCACCACGCTACAACGAAGCAAGCTTGATCAAGAAACTGGAATCTCTGGGCATCGGTCGACCAAGTACCTATGCCCCCACTGTCACCACACTCCAGACTAGAAAATATATTGAGCTGGAGAAGAAACGCATCCATCCTACTGAGATAGCATTTACCGTCATTGAAATGCTCGAAGAGCATTTTCCTGATATCGTAGACAGTGGATTCACGGCATCCATGGAAGAGACACTGGACATGGTAGCAGAGGGGACAAAGAACTGGCAGGATATCCTCAAAGCATTCTACACCCCTTTCATGGAGCGGATAGAGAAAGGCAAAAAAGATATCAAAAGCCTCAAGCAAGCGATCCCCACAGGAGAAGACTGTCCTAAATGTGGATCAGAGCTCCTGCTACGAAAAGGGCGCTATGGTGAGTTTATCGCCTGTTCCAACTTTCCCAAGTGTAAATATACCAAAAATACCGACGGCACAGAACCCGAACAGCCGGAAGAGACGGATGAGGTCTGTGAAAAATGCGGCTCGCCTATGGTTATCAAAGACTCCAGACGAGGCAAGTTTCTTGCCTGCTCTGCCTACCCCAAATGCAAAAATGCCAAATCGCTCACACCTCCTAGAGAACTGGATGTATCCTGTCCTTTGTGTGGAGGAAAGATACAGGAAAGAGAAGGGAAGAGGGGCAAATTCTTCGGTTGCGCTACCTACCCCAAGTGTAAATTTATCTCAAACTTTGAGCCGGTAGATAAAAAGTGTCCAGAGTGTGACTACCTGATGGGCAAAAAAACCCTACGAGGCAAAGAGGTCTATGAGTGTCTCAAATGCAAACACAGGATTGATGCCGACTAGCGGCACCATACACTATGCCAGCTGAAATTACGCTCCTCTTGATTCTCTCATTGATCATTTGGGGGGCACCCTTTATTGCCAAATTGTTGCGTATGCCCACGACTCCGGTAGAGATCATACTGGGCTCCGTACTTGCATTTATGGGATTGATTCATCATCATGAATATTTTGATATTGTTGCAGAGGTAGGTTTCCTTTATCTCATGTTTTTAGCTGGTATGGAGGTTGATCTCAAGCAGATTACCAG